>JBJMGZ010000545.1:0-15281 GCA_045807605.1 Thermoanaerobaculia bacterium
AGCTGACCGGAGCCGGGCGGGTGAGCCTGCTCTTCGGCAGCGGCACGCTCGCGAACGACGCCGTGGCCGCGCAGATCTCACACGCGGGCCGTAGCGGAGGCATGGGCCTCATCCTGGCCAACGGCGAGTTCGGCGAGCGGCTGTGCGACCACGCCGCCCGCTTCGGGCTCGCGCACTCGGTCCTGCGGACGGAGTGGGGGAGCGTGCTCGACTACGAACGCGTCGACGGCCTCGCGGCGCAGCCGGATTGCGAGTGGATCTGGGCGGTCCACTGCGAGACGTCGACCGGGGTCCTCAACGACCTCGACGCGCTCCGGGACCTCTGCCGGCGGCACGGCAAGAGGCTGTACCTGGACTGCATCAGCTCGATCGGCACGGTGCCCGTGAGCCTTGCCGGCGTCCGCCTCGCCTCGGGCGTCAGCGGCAAGGGTCTCGGGTCCTTCGCCGGCATCTCCATGGTGTTCCACGACCATGCGATCGCGCCCGCGCCGGGTCTGCCGAGATACCTGGACCTCGGCTGCTACGGGCAGGAGGACGAGGTCCCGTACACGGTCTGCTCGAACCTGGTCGCCGCGCTGCGGGAGGCGCTCGTCCGCCAGCGGTTCGAGGAGAGGTTCTCCCACTTCGCGGGTCTCGCGTCCGGGCTGCGCGCCGCGCTCCGGGACCAGGGCCTGCGCATCCTGGCTCCGGACGCCCATGCCTCGCCGGCGGTCACCACGATCGTGCTCCCGCCGGAGGTGGACTCGTACCGGGTCGGCTGCGCTCTGGAGGAGAGGGGCTACGAGCTCAGCTACTCCAGCTCCTACCTCCGCGAGCGGAGCTGGATCCAGGTCTGCCTCATGGGAGAGCACGGGCGCGAGGAGCTCGCGCTCCTGCCCCGCCTGCTGCGCGATGCTGTTGCCGGGCAGACCTGTAAGGCATAGTGCTTTGTCACGACTGAATTGCTGTGTGTAGGGGAGGGGCTTGTCCCCTCCCGGGCGGGCGAGGCACCGGACGCGAAAAATCTCTCGACCTTGGAGCTTTCCCCCCACCCGGGAGGGGACAAGCCCCTCCCCTACATAGAGCGCTGCCCGTGGCGTCCCGCCGGCATGTCCGGAGGAATTGGCGGAACGCCGGCAATTGTCGCCGCCCCGCAAGAAGGCCGGGCCTTCGGCCCAATGTCTTGAGAATGCCGGCGGGACGCCAGCGGTCCCAGGGGAAAACGCGCCGCACTCACGGTATTGGCGGTCCGGCAATTCAGACGTGACAGAGCACTAGCGCCGGCCCATCTCTCCCAAGAGATTTCGGTCTTCCGCTCCGTTCCCCCTACCCATCGGTGTCACACACCTGACACCTTGGGCGGTTGAAAACCCTCTCCAGCCTGGAGTAGCCTCCCTCTCGCAGCAGATAGTGAAATGGATGTGTGTGTTTCGGCACACGCTGTCAGATGTTGTGAGCGCGTGGAATCAAGCGGCTGGAGGAGGCCTCGCCATGAACGTGTTTTCCGGGAGTCAGAGCCGGTCGCGGCGCATCGTCCCAGGTTTGCTGATCGTCCTGTTCGGCTGGCTCGCCAGCCTGCCCGGAAGTGCCCAGCCCATCCCCGCGGGGGTGGCTTACCTGACCGGAAGCCAGCAGGCGGACGGGAGCTGGGAGAGCACCGAGGTGCGGCGGGTGCACGCCACCGGCGAAGCGCTGCGCGCGCTCCAGGGGGTGGGGCAGGCGCCCGCGGTCCGCTCGTCGGCCGCGAGCTACCTCGAATCCGCGCCGGTCGAGGACAGCGACGACCGCGCCCGCCGCATCGCCGGGCTCGCCGCCGAGGGCCGCTCCGTCGCCGCCCTCGTGACCGTTCTCCTGGCCGATGCCGACCCGGAGGGCGGCTGGGGCCTCACCTCCTCCTTCGTGGCCGATCCGCTGGACACCGCGCTCGGCCTCTCGGCCGTGGCGGCCCAGCCTGGACCCGACGACAACTTCCTGCGCATGGCGCTCATCGCGCTCCTCTCCGCCCAGAAGGCCGACGGCGGCTGGCCCTGCGTCCAGACGCGGGACGGCGATGCCGGGAGCGAGATCTTCTGCACCAGCCAGGCGCTGCTCGCGCTCACCGCCCACCGCAACCGGTTCTACCTCGATCCCCAGATCGACGCGGCCGTCGGCTTCCTGCGCGGCAAGCTCAACCCCGACGGCAGCTTCGGCCCCGCCGGCGGTAACGACGTGATCCATTCGGCTCTCGCCTCCCGCGCCCTGGCGTCGGTTCCCGCCTTCGGCAACGAGGTGGCCGCGGTGATCGCCTGGCTCCAGGGCCGGCAGCAGCCGGACGGGAGCTGGGGCGGCGATCCCTATCCCACGGCTCTCGCCCTCCAGGCGCTCAAGGCGCTCACGGGTGTGCCGTTCTGCGGCGACGGCGCGGTCAACCGGCTGGGCGAGGCCTGCGACGGCAGCGTGCCCGCCGGCCTGACCTGCCAGGGGGTCGGCATGGGCTCGGGCACGCTCGCGTGCAGCCCGCAGTGCACGCTCGACACCTCGGGCTGCTCGGCGCCCCCGGTCTGCGGCGACAACCTGCGCAACCAGCCGTTCGAGACCTGCGACGGCACCGACCTCGCCTCCCAGACCTGCCAGACGCAGGGCTTCGCCACCGGCACGCTCGCCTGCGCGGCCGACTGCCTGAGCTTCAACGTCAGCGGCTGCAACGCGGCTCCGACCTGCGGCGACGGCCTGGTCAACCAGCCCAACGAGTCGTGCGACCTCAACGACTTCCACGGCGCGACCTGCCAGTCGCTGGGCCTCGGCGGCGGCCAGCTCGGCTGCACGTCCGACTGCAACCTCGACACGAGCCAGTGCGACTCGGCGAGCTTCGTCATCGACAACAAGGGCCGCGAGTTCGTGGTCGGCCTGATGCCCAACCCGCTGGGCGCCGTGACCGCCTCGGTGCAGCTCACCAGCGACGTGCCCACGAACGTCACCATCCAGTACCCGGTCAATTCGCCGAGCTTCTCGCAGACCGTGGCGCTGACGCCGGGGCAGGTGCGCGTGGTCAACCTGCCCGCGGGCACGCACACCGGCTGGACCGCCGGCCGGGTGCTCAACAACGCCGTGCGCGTGTTCGGACCGGACGAGTTCGTCACCTACGTGGTCAACCGGGCGCAGTTCACGTCCGACGCCGGCATGGCGCTCCCGGTCGACGCGCTCGGCACCTCCTACATCGTCACCACCTACCGGGGCTCCGCGATCAACACGGCCGACCGCAGCCAGTGCCTGGTCCTGGCGGCGTTCGACAACACCACGGTCACGATCACGCCGACCACGACCGTGCGCATCCCGGCGCCGGGCACGAACGCGCCGCCCAACGTGCCCTTCCAGGTCGTCCTGAACCGTGGCCAGGGCTTCCGCGCCGAGGCGTTCCTGTCCGGGGCCGACCTCACGGGCACGCTGATCGAGTCCGACCGTCCCGTGGCCATGCTCAACGGCAACCTGTGCGCGAACGTTCCGGGCTCGACCGCCTATTGCGATCACATCTTCGAGGTGGGCCACCCGCTGCGGAGCTGGGGCACCTCGGCCCTGGTGCGCAACCTGCCGAACCGCAACGGCGGCTCGATCTACCGCGTGGTGGCGTCGGTCGACGGCACCCAGGTGCGCCGCGACGGCGTCCTGCAGACGACCCTGAACAAGGGCAAGTTCTTCGAGACCGGTCCGCTCACCGGCAGCCATCTCTTCGAGGCCGACCACCCGGTCTTCGTCACCCAGTTCATGACCGGGTCGACGAGCGCCGGCGCCTCCCTCGGCGATCCGGCCATGGCCAACATGATCCCGCCCGATCAGTACCTGAAGGCGTACACCTTCTCGACCGTGGGCGGAGCGCAGTTCGTGCAGCACTTCCTGACCCTGATCGCGCCCTCCGCCTCGATCGGGTCCCTGACCCTCGACGGCAACCCGGTCGCCGCGGCCCAGTTCACCCCGATCGGCACGACCGGCTTCTCCTCGGCGCTGCTGACGATCGCCGAAGGGACGCACGTCACGGCCTCGCCGCAGCCGCACGGCATCACGGTCGAGGGGATCAACCAGGACGACTCCTACATCTATCCGGGCGGCGCGCAGCTCGAGTTCATCAACCAGTTCTGCGGCGACGGCAGCGCGAACCGCGAGGCCGAGGCGTGCGACAGCAACGATTTCCGCGGCTCGACCTGCGCGTCGTTCGGCTTCGCCTCGGGCTTCCTGCAGTGCACCGCCGACTGCCGCGTCGACACCTCGCAGTGCGCCGGCTTCACCGTCGAGGACAAGGACGACGACGGCTATCCGGCCACCGAGGACTGCGACGACACCGATCCCGAGGTCAACCCCGGCATGCCGGAGATCCCTGGCAACGGCATCGACGACGACTGCAACCCGGCGACGCCGGACATCATCCCGCAGACGGTGAGCTGCGAGATCTTCCCCGACAGGCTGAGCTATGCCGTGACCGATCTGATCACGCTCGCCTCCGCGGTCCGCAACGATCACGCCACGTTCTCGATCACCGGCGTGAGCGTGGCCCTCGCGGTGAAGAGGGGCGGCACGGGCGTCTACGCCGAGTCGCGCGACCTCGCGCCGCTGCCGCCGGGAGCCCGGTCGCAGCAGAGCTGGGTGCTCTCCGCCTCGCAGCCCGCGGGCAGCTACACGGCGGATCTCACCGTGTCCGCCGCCGGCCAGACGCTCGCCACCTGCGCGGCGGGCTTCGCGATCGAGGCCTCGGGTGGCAACGGCCTCGCCGGCACCCTGACGCTCGACCCGGAGAGGGTCGACGCCGGGGATTCGAGCAACGCGACCTACACGGTGGTGAACCGGGGCAACGCGGCCCTGGCGGACCTCGCCATCCGCGTGATCCTGGTCCATCCCGTCACCGGCAGCATCGCGGCCGAGCTGACCGACACGGCGACGCTCCAGCCGGGCCAGAGCTTCACGAGCACGCAGCCCATCTCCAGCATCGGCCTCGACACCAACACGGCCTACCTGGCGGTGCTGCTCGCGAAGCCCGCCGGCACCGACTCCGAGCAGACCCTGGACAGCGCCACGCTGACCGTGGTCAACGCGCCGCCCGTCTGCGCGACCGCGACTGTCGCGCCGGACCTCATCTGGCCGCCGGAGCACAAGATGACCGCGGTGACGGTCGGCGGCGTGACCGATCCGGACGGCGATCCGGTGACCGTCACGGTGACGAGCGTGTTCCAGGACGAGCGGACGGACCACACGGGCGACGGCAAGACCTGCCCCGACGCCACGGGGGTTGGAACCGCCGGCGTGAAGCTGCGGGCCGAGCGCTCGGGCCAGCTGGACGGCCGCGTCTACCACGTGTTCTTCAAGGCCGAGGACGGCCGCGGCGGCCGCTGCGAAAGCCAGGTCACGGTCTGCGTGCCGCACGACATCAACCGCGCCTGCGTGGATCAGGGGGCGCTGTACGACTCGACGGTCTGCGAATGATCGGAAGGAGAGCTGTCATGGCGAGATTCATGAATCCGAGATCGGCCCTGGTGGCCCTGGCCCTGTTCGCGGGGCTCTTCTTCGCGGGCGGCGCGAGCGCGCAATGCGACGCGAACAACCCGCTCATGGTGTGCCCCCTGGCCGAGTGCATCGCGTTGCAGGCCAACGTCGTTCAGATCTGCAAGAACCCTGCGCCGGTCTCGTGCGAGGGCCTCACCGGCTGCAATGTCCTGCGCCGGGAGAAGCAGCACTGGCTGGACTGCTATACGGCGAGGACCATCATCAACATGCGTTGCTTCAGCGGCGGCAATCTGGGGCACCAGGAGAGGGCTGCCGAAGCGATCCGGCACGTGGGGGTCTGCGAGGCGATGATGAGGGAACCCGAGCCGGTCGGTTGTGGCGACCCCTGCCCGTTCTAACTAACGGCCCTGCGGACGAGACACGAGAGCGAGGAGGCAGTTCTCATGCTATTTCATAGTCGAAAGCTCAAGGCAGGCACGGCGATGGCCGTCCTCGCGTCCTTTGTATGGATGACGTCCGGCGGCGACGCCTGGGCGATGTCCCGGTCGGCCCGGCGCGACCCGGCGGGGGTCCTGTTGCGGATGGCAGGCGATCCGCGTCTCCGCTTCTCCGAGGAAGAGAAGGAGTACCTGCGGCGCTACGCCAGCCGCATGGAAGCGTCGGCCCAGGCCGAGCCAAAGACGGTGACGGCGCCCGTCAGCTCTCAGCCTTCCGACCCGGCCGCGGAGATGCACCAGCTCGGGGAGGAGCTCGCCGAAGCCGCCGCGGCGGCCGACCCTGAATCGAAGCCCGGCAAGGCGATCCAGGCTGCGCAGCGCCTGCAGGCGATCCACCAGAAGGTCCTCCGGGATTTCGACGACGTGGGAGAGCGCCTCCAGGCCGCCCACCTGCCCCAGTCGATCCTCGACCGCCATGCCGCGGCGCGGGCGAGCTACCTGAACGAGGTCCAGTCGGCGCTCGCCGACCTGGACGCTGCGGGCAGGGGCGAGAGGGCCGACGAGGCCCTCGCCGCGGCGGCCGAGCGCCTGCGCAAGTCCACGGACAAGCGGCCCAGCGATGAGGGGGAGCTCGATCCGTCGAAGCTGCCGTTCCGCAGGGCGGAGCCCGTCAAGCGCCAGCCCGGCGCGGCGAGCGCGCCTCTGCACCAGGCCCGCGCCGCTGCCGTCACGAATGCCGTCGCGAGCCTGACGCCGCCGGCGCCCGCGGACCTGGCGGAGACCGAGGACGTCCAGATCACGCCCGAGATCCGGGCTCTGGCCGCGTCGCTCGGCAACCAGCCGGTCCGGATCTACGACTGGGTGCGCAACAACGTCGAGTATTACCCCACCTACGGCTCCGTCCAGGGCTCGCAGATGACGCTCGACGCCCGGCGCGGCAACGCGTTCGATACCGCGAGCCTGCTCATCGCGCTGCTGCGGGCCGCGAACGTGCCGGCCCGCTACGTCACCGGCACGGTGGAGGTCCCGGTGGCTGCCGTGATGAACTGGGTGGGTGGAGCGGCGACACCGAGGGTCGCGCAGCAGCTCCTGGGCCAGGGGGGCGTGCCCAACGTCGCCCTTACCAGCGGCGGCACGGTGACACACATCCGGCTCGATCACGTCTGGGTCGAGGCGTTCGTGGACAACATTCCGAGCCGCGGGGCGGTGCAGCGGGCAGGGGACACCTGGGTCCCGATGGACGCGTCGTTCAAGCAGCACCAGTTCCAGCCCAGGTCGAGCCTCTTCGCCGACAATCCGATCGATTCCGTCCTGGACCCGAGCGGCGTGATGGACGTCGACGAGTCGCTCGGCAGGGTCACCAACGTCAAGAGGTCCGTGCTGGACGACCGGCTCGGCGCGTGGGCGGAGCAGGTCGAGGCGTACGCCACGAGCCACGGCGTCGATCGCACCCCTCAGGGAGTCCTGGGGGGCACGACGATCGTCCAGGGGATGAGCCAGGTCTTCCCCGCGTCGCTTCCCTACGAGGTGATGCAGCGGGGGAGCGCCGTCAGCGCGCTGCCCGCGGCGGTGCGGCACACGGTGACGATCAACGGCTTCGCGACGCAGTGGGACCGCGCGCTGGGAGATCCGACCTTCTCGGCCCGGCTGAGCCTGCCCCAGCTCAACAGCCGCCGGCTCGGCATCCAGTTCGATCCGGCCACCCAGGCCGACGCGGATACGCTGGCCGCAGCGCGCAACGGCGGCGCGAGCTCGCTGCCGGTCTACCTCGTGCACGTCGTGCCGGCGATCCGGCTCGACGGGACCACCCTGGGCTCCGGCGGCCCCGTGCAGATGGGGAGCAGCTACTTCTTCGACGTCGTCTTCCAGGGACCGGACGGCCCGACCACGATCTCGTACCAGATCGTCGCCGGGGACGAGATCGTGGTGGGCATCACGGGCAACGGCGTCGCCCCCAAGGTGGTGGAGAAGAGGTTCAACGCCAACCCGGTGGACAATGCGCCCGAGTACCTCCACCAGGTACAGCTCCATTACTGGATGGAGACGGACTACATGGGCGACATCGCGGCCCGCGGTGCAAGCGTTCACGCTCTGCGGCTGCCCTCGGTCGGGTTCTTCAGCTCGCCTCTGAACGTCGCCTACTTCTTCGGCGCTCCCAGGTCGGGCTTCTACCAGGGCTCCGTCATGGACGTGAAGTACTCCCTGATGGGAGCGGCGGGCGCGGATCCGGCGCAGGTGGTCAACTACATGAAGCAGGCGGGCTTCCAGGGCTCGTACCTGGAGGGCGGCGTTTTCGACCAGCTCGCGGCGGCCAGCGATGGGAGCCCCTCGACGCGAGGGATCTCGTCGATCCACCTGCTCTCCGCCGCCATGGCTCAGGGCATCCCGATCTACCGCATCACCTCGGCGAACGCGGCGGCGGCCCTGCCGATGCTTCAGCTCAGCTTCGCCGTGGAGAGCGACATCAGCCGGGCCGTGAGCCAGGGCAAGACCGTGATCACGTCGGAGAGGAACGTCAACATGGGACCGTGGCAAGGCGTCGGGTACATCATCCACGACGAGTCCACGGGTGCGGGCGCCTACTTGATCTCCGGCGGCCTGAGCGGCGGCGGCATCCTCGATTGCCTCAAGAGGCTGGTGCCCACCTGGGACCAGGTCCTGAACTTCATCGCCTTCCTGATCCTGGCGCTCCTCATTGCCGCGATCCTCATCCTGATCTTCGGCTCGTCGCCGGTGTGGGCACCGGCGGCCGCGGCGATCGTGCTGTTCCTCGGCCTCCTGGGCGCCATCTCGCCGACATCATCGCCACCGACTTCGGCCTAGATGTCGGAAGCATTGCGCATCCACCAGGCCTTCCAGGCCGGGGACCTCGAGACCCTGAGGTCCCTGGCCGGCGAGCCGTCCGAATTCCCGAACGGCTCGATGCTGCCTGTCACGACGTACCCCCTGGAGTACGCCGTCTACCACAGCCCGTTGCCGTTCATCCGCACCTTGATCGAGCTCGGCGCCGACCCGAACTATCACGACGAGGGCAGCTTCCCGTCGCTGCTCGCGGCCCTCTCGACGAATCGTGAGGACCGGTACGAGATCGTCGAAATGCTCCTGGCCGCGGGCGCGGACATCGAGCAGCGTGGAGTGAACGACTGGACGCCGCTGCACTACGCGGCGGCGCGCAACGACGCCAGGGCCGTGGAGCTGCTCCTGGCCAGAGGCGCCGACCCCGCGGCCCGCACCCGGATCGACGAGCTCACGACGCCTCTCGAAGAGGCCGAGCGCATGGGGCATCGCCAGGTGGTGGAGATCCTGAAAAAGTAGATCTCCGGCCGGTCAGCTCCGGGCCGTCACAGCTCCCATCCTGCCCAGCCCGGACCGCGCACCACCCGTCCCGGGGTGGCGCCGGTGTGCTCCCCGGCCTTGAGGACCTGCACGCCGTTGACCCAGACGTGCTGGACTCCCGTCGAGTACTGGTGCGGCTTTTCGAACGTGGCGTGGTCCTCGATCTTCGCCGGATCGAAGACCACCACGTCCGCGAAGAAGCCTTCCTGGAGCCGGCCGCGCTCCCGGAGGCTCAGGTTTTCGGCGGGCAGGGAGGTGAGCTTGCGCACGGCTTCTGCCAGGGGAAGCGCCTTCTCGTCGCGCGCGTAATGCCCAAGCACGCGGGCGAAGTTGCCATAGGCCCGCGGGTGCGGGTTCGACTTGAGGAAGGGGCCCTCGGGCGCCAGCGCCTCGGCGTCGGACCCGAAGCTCATGTAGGGGAGCGCGACCTCGCGCTTCACGTTCTCCTCGGACATCAGGAAGTAGATCGTGCCCACCCGGCTGTCGTCCTCGATCACCAGGTCCATGGCGGTCTCCTCGGGCGACTTGCCGCGCATCTTCGCCACCTCGGCCAGGGACTTGCCGGTGAGCGGCTTGAGCTTGTCGTTCTTGAACGCCACCAGCAGCGTCTTGTCCGCGCCCGCGGCGAGATAAAGGTTTTCCCACTGGTCGGTGGGCGTGGACATCTCCTTTTTCACGCGCTCGCGGATGGCCGGGTCCTTCATGCGCTCCTGCCAGGCCTTGAGCCCGCCCTCCTGGACCCAGGGCGGCATGGCGGCGTCGAGCCCGGTCGCGCCGGCCGTGTAGGTGTACATGTCGGTGGTGATCCGCAAGCCCTCGGAGCGGGCCTTGTCGATCTTGCGCAGCACCGGATCGAGCTTGCCCCAGTTCTGGCGGCCCGCGGCCTTGAGGTGGTAGATCTCGGCCGGCACCCGGGCGCGGCGGGCGATGTCGATCAGCTCGTCCACCGCCTGCTCGAAGCGGTTGCCCTCGCTGCGCAGGTGGGAGATGTACATGCCGCCGAACGGCGCCGCCTCTTCGCACAGGGCCACGAGCTCGTCGGTGCCGGCGTAGAAGGCGGGCGCGTAGATGAGCGAGGAGCCAACGCCCAGGGCGCCCTCCTGCATGGCCTGCCGCACCAGGGCGCGCATGCGCTGCAGCTCCTCGGAGTTGGGGGGCCGGTTCTCATAGCCCAGCTCGTGGACGCGCACGGTGGTCGCGCCCACGAAGCTCGCCACGTTCGGCGAGATTCCGCGCTTTTCCAGGTAGTCCAGGTACTCGCCCAGGGTGGTCCAGGTGATGTCGTACTTGATGTCGCCCTGCTGCTCGGCCGACTCCTTCTTCATGGCCTCGTTGAGCGGGCCCATGGACCAGCCTTCGCCCATGACCTCCAGGGTCACCCCCTGGCGGATGTCGCTCTGGCCGCGGCCGTCGTGGACCAGGGAGTCGGTGGCCCAGCTCAGCATGTTGATGAAGCCCGGCGCCACGGCCAGGCCCTTGACGTCGACCTCGGTCTTGCCCTTGGCATCGCCGAGCTGGCCGGGCTTGCCGATCCTGGCAATGCGGTCGCCCAGAATGGCGACGTCCCCGACGTAGGGCTTGCCGCCGCCGCCGTCGTAGATCGTGCCGCCGCGGAGGATCACGTCGTACTCCTGGGCGGCAACAGGGAGGGAGAAGAGGGAGAACAGGAGCAGGACGAGGGACAGGCGCAGGGTCATGGGGCGCTCCTCAGGAAGTTCCTGCGGAGCTTACCATTCTCCTCGGAGCGGGATGCGCCCGGCCGCGGGCGGGCCGAAGTGGATCTCCCAGTCGGCGGGGCCGCGGTCGAAGCCGTCCTTGAGGAGGAAGACGGAGGTGGCGGGGAGGTAGAGGCCGATGCCGTCCCTGCCGTCGCCGTCCCAGTCGCCGGCCAGCGGGAGCCAGCCGGCCCTGGGCACTCCGAAGCGGACGACGACGTCCGCCTCTCCTTCCCCGAGCCCGTTCTTCAGACGGAAGAGGCCGTGGGCCGGATCGTAGAAGCCGACGCTGTCCCTGCCGTCGCCGTCCCAGTCGCCGGCGATCGGGATCCAGCCGTTGCGCGGCGGGCCGAATCGGAAAGAGAAACCGGCCTGGTCTCCCTGCATCCGGAAGGTCGAGGTGGCCCGGTCGTAGGAGCCGACCGTGTCGCGCCCGTCGCCGTCCCAGTCGCCGGCCAGGAGCACCGCTCCCGGCTTCGCCGATTTCCGCGGATCGAAGAGCTTGACCGTGGTGCGTCCGTCGCCGTCCCAGTCGCCGGCGAGGGGGACCCAGCCCTTGCCGGGGGAGCCCACCTTGATCATCCGGTCCTCGGGGCCGGAGAGGTGGAGGTCCTTGACCAGGAGGCGCGCCGTGGCCGGCTCGTAGAGCGCCACCGTATGGACCGGATGGGCCGGCGCGAGGCGGAGGAGCCGGCCGGCCAGGGTGGTGAGATGGATCTCGCCGCGGCTGTCCTCGCCGAAGGCGGTCACGTAGAGCGCGCGCTGCGGCAGCTCGCGCACCTCCCAGCCGGAGCCCTTGCGCTCCGCGGCCCAGAGCTGGCCGTTGCACTGGTCGCCGAAGAGGTAGGCGCCGTACAGGTGGGGGAGGGCCGTGCCGCGGTAGACGTAGCCGCCCGTGACCGAGCAGCGCTTGTCCTCGTGGCCGTACTCCAGGATCGGCGGGGTGTAGGCGGGCGAGCCGCAGGGCGGGGTGTCCGCCGGGCAGCCGGAGGTGGCGAAGCAGGCGGTCCCCTCCATGACGTTCCAGCCGTAGTTGCGGCCGCCGGGGCTCCCCGCGGGCTGGAAGTCGATCTCCTCCCGCAGCTTCTCGCCCACGTCGCCGATGTAGAGGTCGCCGGTCCGGCGGTCGAAGGAGAAGCGCCAGGGGTTGCGCAGCCCCACGGCCCAGACCTCCTCCATTCCCGGCCTGCCGCGGAACGGATTGTCCGGCGGGATGGCATAGAGCTTCCCCCCGGAGCTCTGGTCCACGTCCAGGCGGAGCATCTTGCCGAACAGGGTCTCGCCCTGCTGTGAGCGGCACTCCGGATCGCCGCCCACGTGCCCCTCGCTGCCGCCGTCGCCGAGGCCGGCGTAGAGATAGCCGTCCGGCCCGAACCGGATCTGCCCGCCGTTGTGCTCCTGGTATTTCTTGGGCGCCCGCAGCAGGACCTCCCCGCTCGCGGGATCGGCCCGGTCCGGGTCGGCGGAGACCCGGTAGCGGGCGATGGCGACCGCGCCGTCGAGGTCCGTGTAGCAGACGAAGAAGAGGCCGTTGCGCGCGTAGTCCGGGTGGAAGGCCACGCTCAGGAGCCCGCGCTCGCCGCCGGTGCTGACCACGGCCCGGAGGTCCAGGAACGGCTCGGGCCGCAGTATGCCTCCGGAGCCTCCGGAGCCGCCGGCAAAGATGTGGATCAGGCCGCCCTGCTGTGTAAGAAAGAGACGATCATCGCCGATATCCCCGGCGCTCGTGACCGAGGTGAGGCGGAACAGGTCGGTGCCCAGGTCGAGGAGCTGGGCGGCCCGCGGCGGCCCCGCGGGCTGGAAGACGGCGGCCGAGGCCGGCAGCGCCAGGAGGAACGAGAGCAGGGCGGCACGCATACGGATGCGGACTCTACAAGCAAATCCTGCGCCCAGGAGTGCTAGAGTCCTCCCGTCGATGAGAAAGGTCCTGGTCGTCCTCGGAGTCCTGGCCGCGCTCTCGTTCGTCCTTCTACGCATGCTCGACGCTTTCGTTCGCAATTCCGTCTATCCCGCTCCGCCGGTGAGGGTTCCCCCGGCCCCCGCTCCCCTGGAGGAGCTGGCGCTGGACCTCGCCACGGGCGAGCGGATCGTGGCCTGGACGCATGCCGATCCGGCGCTGCCGGAGGGGCGGCCGGCGGTGGCCTTCTTCCACGGCAATGGCGAGAACCTGGAGACGATGCGGATGGCCGGGCTCTTCGACGATCTCGCCCGGCTGCGGGTCGCCTGGATCGCCGTCGACTACCCGGGCTACGGCCGCAGCACCGGGAAGCCCGCGGAGGAGGGAGTGATGGCGGCGGCGGCGGCGGCGGTGGCCTGGATGCGGGAGCGCCACCCGGGCCGGCCGCTGGTCCTCTGCGGCTGGTCGCTCGGCGCGGCCACGGCCATCGGCACGGCGGCCGCTCACCCGGAAGGGGTCCGCGGCCTGATCGCGATGAGCCCGTGGACCTCGCTGCCCGACGCCGGCCGCATCCATTTCCCCGCTTTCATGGTGCAGTCGATGCTCAAGGAGAGGTACGACTCCCTGGACGCGGCGAAGCGCGTCCGGGTGCCCGCGCTGGTGATCCACGGCGAGTTGGACAACCTGATCCCCGCGGCGCAGGGCAAGGAGGTCGCCGCCGCTCTCGCGGCGCGCTGGGTCCCCATCCCCCCGGCCGGGCACAACGACCTGCTGGCCCGGGACGAGGTGTGGGTGGAGATGGAGCGCTTCCTGGACGGGATGTAGGGGCGGCCCTTGTGGCCGCCCTCATCACACCGGTTTCGGCGCCCAGGCGTGGAAGAAATTGACGATCTCGGCCACGGAGAGCAGCGAGCTCGCGTTGCGGAGCTCGCCGTCGGTCTGCGCCTTGACGAGCGTGCCGTCGGGCTCCAGGATCGCGATCGCCGGGATGCCGCGCACGACGTCCATGCCGTAGTCGGCCATGAGGTCCAGGTTCTGGTTGCGGTTCCCCACCGTGACCTTGACGACGATGTAGCTCGGCTCGAGGATGGGGGCGATGAGCCGGTGGGTGAGCGCCCGGTTCAGGGCGTAGCAGTCGGGGCACCAGTCGGCGCCGAACACGACCGCCACCCGCTTGCCCTCCAGAGCGGCCTGCTTGCGGGCGGCGTCGATGGCCCCGTGGGCATCGGTCTCGTAATCGTTCATCTCCTTCGACCTCCCTCGTTCAGCTCATTCATTCATAGGATCGGATGGTGGCCAGGGTCAGGCGCCCGGCCCAGTCCAGCGTCTCCGGCGTGATCTTCTCCGGAGTATCCAAAGGAGAATGATAAGCCGGTTCGACGCCGGTCCAAAGCCAGCCCGTCTCGATCCCCCGGCTGGCGAAGGGCACGGAGTCCGAGACCTGGGGGGTCATGTACTCGCGCGCGGGCACGCCGAGCCGGCCCGCGAGGGCGAGCATCCGCCGGTGCACGCCGCGCTTCATGTTGATCCGCTGGGTGGAGAGGAGCGCGTCGCCGTGGGCGATCATGTCCAGGTTGATCATGGCCACGAGATGGCGCGCCTCGTCCGGGGACATGCCGCGGGCGTAGTGCCGGGAGCCGACCAGATTCTGGTGGTCGGGGCCGGGCCGGCCCTCCTCGCCGCCGAACGCCACGAAGATCACCGGCAGCCGGGCGGGGCGCGCCGCCAGCGCCCGCGCGACTTCCAGGACGACGGCCACGCCCGAGGCGTTGTCGTTCGCTCCCGGGCTTCCCACGACCGTGTCGTAGTGGCCGCCCACGAGCAGGTGGCGGTCCGCCGCGGGATCGAAGCCCATGGGGAGCGCCACCACGTTGGCGGTCTCGCCGCCCCCGGGCAGGGGGACCGGCCGGCGCTCGACCCGGTAGCCCGCCGCCGCCAGGACCTTCCCGACATAGGCGGCGGCGCGCGCCTCCGCGGCAGTGCCGGTCGGCCGCGGACCTGCCGCGAGGGTCCGCAGGTGGATCATGGCCTGTTGGAGGTCGATCGTCTCGCCCTGGAGGTGCAGCGCGGGCCGGGGGGCCGGGGGCGGAGGGGGCTCGGGCTGCTCGCGGCAGCCGGCGAGCAGCAGGGCGAGGGCGAGGGCTCGGCAGAGGGAGCGCATGCCGGCAAGGATAAAGGACCTCAAGGACACCAAGGACCTCAAGGACAACAACGACGAAGGATGTTCTTGGAGTCCTTGTTGTCCTTGAGGTCCTTTCCGGGGAACTTCCCCGCGCGCTCTCCGTAAACTACCGGTGATGCCCCGCGCCTTCTAGTCCGTTGTCAGCATGGAGCTGGCAGATCGCGCCTTCCCTGGGACCGCTGGCGTCCCGCCGGCATGTCCGGAGGAATTGGCGGAACGCCGGCAATGTCTCCGCTCCCGCAAGAAGGCCGGGCCTTCGGCCCAAC
>JBJMGZ010000546.1:0-10514 GCA_045807605.1 Thermoanaerobaculia bacterium
TGCGTGCCGATGAGCACCTGGATCTCTTTGCGCTCGAACCGTTCGAGGAGCGCGGCGAGCCCTCCCTGGCGGCGGGCGGTGTCGCGGTCGAGCACGTCCACCCTGGCCTCGGGGAACAGCTCCTTGAAGGTCTCCTCCACCCTTTCGGTGCCGGCTCCGATCGGCTCCAGCGCCTCCTCCTTGCACGTGGGGCAGCGCTCGGGCGCGGCGATGGCGTTGCCGCAGTAGTGGCAGAGGAGGCGGCGCATCCGGCGGTGATAGGTGCGCGGCAGGCCGCAGTCCGGACAGCGGAAGTCCTCGCCGCAGGCCCGGCAGAGGAGCACCGGGGCATAGCCGCGGCGGTTGCGCAGCAGGATCACCTGGTCGCCGGCCGCGAGGGCCTCCGCGATCTCCTTGCGCAGCCTTTCTGAAAAGTGCACCTCGCCGGGGCGCCTCGACAGCCCTTCCTGCCGCAGGTCGACCAGGATGCCCTCGGGCAGCGTGCCCTGGCCGGCGCGCTCGGTGAGCTCGAGAAGCTCCAGCTTCCCCCGCTGCACGTTGTAGAGGCTTTCGAGGCTCGGGGTCGCGGAGACGAGCAGGGCCACGGCACCGGCATCCCGGGCGCGGACCAGGGCCAGGTCGCGGGCGTGGTAGCGCGGCGTCAGCTCCTGCTTGTAGGCGGTGTCCTGCTCCTCGTCCACCACGAGCAATCCCAGGTCCGGCACCGGCGCGAACAGGGCCGAGCGCGGACCGAGCACCACCCGCGCCTCGCCGCGCCGCACCCGCTCCCACTCCTGCTGGCGCTCTCCCGTGCCCAGGCCCGAGTGGAGGATCGCCAACTGCTCGCCGAAGCGCTGCTCCACGGTCCGCGCCAGCGCCGGCACGAGCGCGATCTCCGGCACCAGGAGGACCGCGGCGCGTCCGCGCGCGAGCGTCGCCTCCGCCGCCCGCAGGTAGACCTCGGTCTTGCCCGAGCCGGTCATGCCCTGGAGGAGCAGCGGCGCGAACTCGCGGCGGTCGAGCACCTCGGTCAGCCGGCCGAGCGCATGCTCCTGGTCGGGACGCAGACGGATCTCCGTGGTTCCCGGGCTCGGCGCGAGGCGGTGGCGGTCGAGCGACAGCTTCTCCACCTGGGTGAACTGGCGCAGGATGCCGAGGGAGACCAGGCGCTTGACCACCGCCGGCGTGCAGCCCACGGCCGCGGCGACCTCCGCCGTGGTGGCGGGCCGCTGGATCGCGGCCAGGTACTCGATCGCGGCGCGGCCCGGGACGGAGCGGCCGGCCGCGGCGAGATGGGTGGCGAGCCCGCCCGGCGCCAGCTCCACGGCCGAGATGTAGCGCGCCGACCGCGGGTTCTTCTCCTCGCCCGAGATCCTCCCCCGCTCCCCGAGCGACGCGAGCACCTCGCTCAGGTTCGCGAGGCCGACCCGGCCCTGCAGCTCGCCCACGGACATCCGCCCTCCCTCCCGCAGCGCATCGATCACGGCCGCTTCCGCGTCGCCCCGGGGCGGAGCCATGGCGCCCGCGTCCGTGAGCCAGACGCGGCGGTCCCCCCAGGGCGGGAGATCGGAGGGCAGCATGGAGCGGAAGACCTCGCCGAGCGGGGCGAGGTAGTAGTCGGCCGTGAAGCGGGCCAGCTCCAGGAGGTCGGGAGGGAGGACCGGCTCGACGTCCAGGATCTCCTCGATGGGCCGCAGGGTCACCCCTTCGGGGCGGTCGTCGTGGACCTTGACCAGGATCCCGGTCAACCGGCGCTTGCCCATGCGCACCCGCACCCGCACTCCCGGCCTGGCGAGCGGCGCCAGGTTCGGCGGCAGCTCGTAGGTGAGCGGATCGGGGAGGGGGACGGGAAGGGCGATGTCGGCGAGGAGGTCGGTCACGACCGGCACCGCTCGCACCGCCCAGCCACCACCCGCTCCCCGGGCACATGCACCCCGCAACCGGAGCACCGCACCAGGGTAACTTCAGGTGGTTTCATCCGCTTCAGCCGGGCCCAGCCGGCCTCCAGGAACATCCAGAGGACGACGGCGAGCGCCGCCAGGACGAGGAGGCGCGTCATGGCTCAGGCGGCGTTCCGCTGCCCCTCGACCGCCTCGGCCAGGCGCTGGACGTCCAGGTTGTTCGGCTGCACCCGCTTGAGCTCCACGAGCACCTTCTTCGCTTCCTCGACGTCCTTCTTGCCGAAGGCGAGCACCACCACCTGGTTGTAGAGCGACTGCCAGTGGTCGGGCGCCATCTTCTGGACCTGGCGGAAGATCTCCAGCGCCTGGTCGAACTCGCCCATCTCCTGGTAGCACACGCCCAGGTCCGAAAGGATGTTGGGCAGATTGGGATCCTGCGGCCGAATCTCGACGTAGCGGGTGTAGAGATCGCGCGCCTGTGTCCAGAGCGGACGCGAGCCGGCCGGGTTCGGGACCTGCTGCGCGATGTTGTAGGTCTCGTGGGCGAGAGCCAGGAGGATGTCGGGGTTGTCCGGGTTCTGCTGGAGCTGCGCCTGGAGCGCCTCCAGGTTGCTCATGTCGAGGGGGGCTCCCGACGAAGGCGCGCCCTCGCCCGGCATGCCGCCCCCCGCCGGAGCACCCGGCGGAGCGCCCACCGCGGCCTGGCCCGGAACGGCCCGCGGCGGCTGCTGCGCCGTGACCTTCTCGAACATGAGCCAGGCGGCCACGAAGCCGAGGAGCAGCCCGAAGGCCGCGAAGAGCAGGTTGTCCTTGGTCACGGTTGTCTCTCGCTTCCGGCACCGCTGCGCACGGCGCTCCAGTTTCCCTGGGCGGGTTGGCCGCTGGCCAGGTCTTGCGCGGTCCACGTCCCGCCCAGACGTCCGGTCGCGGGGTCCACCGCGCCCAGGTAGACGCTGTCGAAGCCACGGCTGGCGTCCACGCGCTCCAGCCGCAGGCGGTTGTCCGAGTAGGTGCCGCGGAACGATCCCGCGGCTCCTGCATCCATTTTGTAGCTGCCCGACACCAGGGTGCCATTCAGGGTCAGATGCCATGTGCCGGCCTGGTTCTGCGGCAGGACCGTCACCCGCCAGGTGCCCGAGACCGGGTCCGTGGGAGTGCCGGGCCGGCCGGCCTCGCCTTCGAGGAACCCGATCCGCCGCAGCCGGTCTTCCAGGCGCTGGATCTGCCACTCCACCCGGTTGGCGGCGATCTCCGACGCGGCGCGGGCCGAGGAGAGCTCCAGGTGAATGCCCTCCAGCGTGCCCAGGGCCACGGTGCTGCCGGCCAGGGCCTGGTCGAGCCGGCCGGTGACCGCCGTCACCTGCTCGTGCGCGCGCAGCTCCATGGCGCGGGCCTCGCGGTAGGCGGCGAGGTCGAGGGACAGGAGCTTGCGCTCCAGGCGCAGGTCGGTCTCGATCTGGGCCGAGGCGGCACTGCGCGAGGTGGCGGTCTCCTGGGCCGGGGCGAGAGCCGCGGACAGAAGGATGAGGACGAGGCAGGCGAGCAGCCATACAGGTCGGCGGGTCATGCGCGGCATTGTACCAAGGGGATCAACCGGCAGGGGGAGAAAGAAGAAGGCCGCCCATTCGGGCGGCCTTGCACAGCATCTTGGGGCAGGAAGCGAATCAGCTCGCCTTCGCGCGCTGCCGCTTCTCCAGGCTGGAGCTCAGGGCGCGCTCGACCAGGTCCTCGGCGTCCCGCTCGGCGATGTTCTTGACGTGCGCGACCTCGCTGACGATGAAGTACTTGGCACGCTCGTACATCTTCTTCTCGCGGAACGAGAGGCTCTTGCGCTGACTGACGAGACGCAGGTTCTTGAGCACCTCGGCGACCTCCACAAGCTGCCCTGTCTTCATCTTGTCCAGGTTCTGCTTGTAGCGGCCTTTCCAGTCCTTGTAGGTGTCGATGTTCCCGTCTTCGAGGATGTCGAAGAGGGCTCGGACCTCGCGCTGCTGGCACAGCGGGCGCAGCCCCACCAGCTCGAGGTTCGTTTTCGGCACCATGACACGCGAGTTGTTGCCAAGGAGCTTCAGGTGATAGTAGACCTGCGCCACCCCATCTATCTGTCCGGGCTCGATCTTCTCGACCAGACTGACGCCGTGGTTGGGGTAAACCACTTTTTGACCGACTTTAAAAAATGTCACGTCATCGACCCCCTTGACTTGGGTGAACCAGGATGGTGGAGCTGTGGGTTTGGCAGTAAGTCGCTGAGGAACATCCGCTTACGCCAGGGGATTTATAACATCCGGGGGGGCTTTTCGTCAACCCTTCTCCTCAAACGGGCGTTTGAGTGTGCCAGGTTGACACCTTGGAAGGGACCCCCTACCATACCCTTTTCCCACCCCGTGCCGGAGTGGCGGAATGGCAGACGCAGGGGACTCAAAATCCCCCGCCCCTTGCGGGCGTGTGGGTTCGACTCCCACCTCCGGCACCAAGGCCACCACCCGCCCAGGACGACAAGGACACCAGGGACTGCAAGGACGGGCCCCCCGCCCGGAGCGTCCTTGCAGTCCCTGGTGTCCTTGCTGTCCTTCGCTTGTCCGGATCGGGATCACATCTCGCAGGTGGCCTCGGTCTCCGCGTCGCAGAGGTCGGTGCCGGAGTCGCCGGTCGCGTTGTCGCTGCCGGCGTCGCCGTAGATGCAGTCGTTGCCGGAGCCGCCGTACATCGTGTCGTTGCCGTCTCCGCCATGGATGGTGTCGTCGCCGGCATCGCCGGAGATGGTGTCGGCGCCGCCATTCCCGTTGATGCACTCGTGGGCCGAGGTGCCGGTCAGCGTGTCGCCGCTGGATCCGCCGTTGATGGTCGAGGTGCAGGTGATCGCGGGGCAACTAGGGTTGACCGGACAGCCCCCCATACCGTTGCAGACGCCATAATCTTCACAGGTGATGATCTCGAAGTCGGGCGCACCGGTATTACCGCAGCTCTGGGTACAATCCACAGTACAGTTGCAGACATTGGGGCAATTGTTGAAGGCCGCGGCCGGGGAGGCCGCCAGCAGCAGGACCATTCCCAGGCCGACCACCAACGACGCGACACCAGATGCTCTGCTCATGGGTCTCCTCCTGTGATTGACGGAGTTCTACTCTCGGCTATAGTAGAATCTGCGTAGATCAGATTGTCAAGGAGAACTTATGCACGCTTGCTCCTTGTTGCCCGCCGTCCTCACCGCCTCCCTCCTCGCTCCGGCCGCGGCCTCTCCTGCGCCGATCGAGGTTTCCGGGGTGGTTGTCAACGCTCCGGCCGCGGTCAAGGCGTCTCTCCTGCCTTTGCAGAGCAACCATGCCTGGCGCCTCGCCGTGCTCGCCGGGCGTCCGATACCCGATCCCGCGGCGACCGCCGATGTCGGCGCGCAGGGCCGGTTCGTGCTCGCGGCGCCGTCGGCGGGAATGTGGACGGTGGTGGTGGCGGCCCCGGGCCGGGTCCCGATGCGCTACCTGCCCGTGCCGGTGACGGACCCGGTCGAGCTGCCGCCGCTGGAGCTGGTGCCCGACGCCGGCCTGGAAGTCCGGGTGCTGGGGAAGGACGGCAAGCCCGCGGCGGGCGCCTGGGTGCTGGTCACGACCGGGTCCCCGGACCTCCTGAAGACGCTGCGCGCCGATGGGTGGCAGCTCGATGCGCGCATGGGGCGCACGGACGCCGCGGGCCGGTTGACGCTGCCACGCGTGGCGGGAGAGGAGGTGAAGGTCCACGCCTTCTCCCCCGGTGCCCGCCGGGCGACAGCGACCGTTCCGGCCGGCACGCCGAAGGCGGAGCTGGTGCTGGAGCCCTCGGCCGGCAGCCGGACTGTCGAGGTGCGCGAGGCCGGGGCTCCGGCTGCCGGGGTCGCGGTTTCCGCGGGCAGCCCGGCGTGGCCCGCCGGTGTGACGGACCGCGAGGGCAGGCTGTCCGTTCCCACGGACGGAGAGGGACCGTTCGACCTGCTCCTCGCGGACGGCCGCCGGCACAAGCTGGATTCGCTGCCGGCTGTCGTCGAGCTGCCGGAGCTCCGGCGCGTCGAGGGCAAGGTGCTCGACGCCGCGACCCGCAAGCCTCTCGCCTGGGCGCTGGTGTGGGCGGGAGACGACCCGGGGAACACCACCTTCACCGGCCCCGGAGGGACCTATGCCGTGGCGGAGCGCGCCGGCGGCCGGGCCTGGGTGCAGGTCGAGGCGAGCGGCTTCCGGCCGGCTTCCGCAAAGGTTCCGCAGGCCCCCGGCCGCCTGCCCACCGTGGCCCTCGAGCCCGCCAGGACGCTCGCCGGCCGCGTGCTCGACAAGGCGGGCGCGCCGCTCGCCGGAGTCGCGGTCGCCGTGGCCCCGGAGCACGGCGCGAAGGGCGAGGTCTTCCGCTCCGACCGCGCCGCGAGCCGCGCCTGGAGCGATGCCGAGGGGCGCTTCCTCCTGCGCGGCCTCGCCGCGGCGCCGACCTACGAGCTGACCGCGAGCCGGACCGGCTACCAGCCTGCCCAGGCGACCGTGGCCCCCGCGGAGGTGGCCGGCGAGGTCCGCCTCGTGCTCGAACGGGCGCGCTCCGCGCATGGCATGGCCGTCGATGCCGAGGGGCGCCCGCTGGCCGGCGTCGAGGTGACGATCGCTTCCTCCTCCGGCGGGACCGTGACCGCCATCACCGGCGACCGGGGGCGCTTCGAGGTGCCGGCGCTCCCCGGCGACCGGGTGGACCTCGAAGCCCGGCGGCAGGGGTTCGCGCCCACCTTCGTTCCGGGAGTCGCGGTCGTTCCCGGGCCGGGCCCCGCCGATCTCGGAACCTTGAAGCTCCTGCCCGGCGTGAGGATCGAGGGCCGGGTGACCGGCGTCGCGGGCCGGCCGCTCGCCGGCGCCGGGGTGTGGCTGGCCGCGGCGGACCGGCAGCCGAGCCCTGCGTTCGCCGAGACGCTCCGGCGGCGGGAGCCTGCCACGACGACCGACGAGGCCGGCCGCTTCGCGATCGCGGACATGGCCCGGGGGCAGGGGGTGAACCTCCTCCTGGCGCGCGAGGGGTACGTGCCCTCCTGGGTGCCGGGCGTCGAGGCGCCGACCTCGCGGCCTGTCGCCGTGGCGCTGGAGCCGGCCTCCCGCCTGCGAGGGCGGGTCGAGGACTCCTCCGGCGAGCCGGTGCCCGGCGCGAGCGTGAGCCTGCGTCCCGCGCCGCCGCCGGCCGGGACGGTCGGCGTGGAGGTGCGGCGGTCCGAGAACACTGCCGACGTCGAGGCCGGTTCCGACGGATCGTTCGCCTTCGCCGAGGTCGCGCCGGGCGCGGTGGCGCTGGAGGCTTCGGCCGAGGGGTTCCTGCCCCCCGAGCCGGTCGAGCTCCAGGTGCCATCCGACGGAGAGGTCCGCCTCGTGCTCGGCCGCGGCGCGGTGGTCGCCGGCTCGATCACCAACGCCACCGGCGAGCCGGTCGCCGGCGCCCAGGTCCGCATCGGCGGGACCCGGTCCGAGTCCGATGCCGAGGGCCGGTACCGCCTGGCGGGCATCCCTCCCGGGCCGGCGCCGCTGGCCGTCAGCCATCCGGCCTACAAACCAAAGGGGCAGCCGGTCGACGTCCAGCCGGGAGAGAACCGCGCCGACGTCATGCTGGAGAGGGGCGCGTCGGTCTCCGGCCGCGTGGTGGACGAGGCGGGCGTGTCGAGGCCCGGCGCCGAGCTGACGCTGCGCAACCGCGGCGAGCGCGGCCTGCGCGGCTACCGGGCGTCGAGCGGCGCCGGCGGCCGCTTCGAGATCCTCGCGGTGGCCGACGGCAGCTTCGACCTCGAGGCCGAGGCCGACGGCTTCGCGCCCGCCGTCCATCCCGCCGTGGTCGAGGTGGCGGGGCGCGACGTCGGCGGCCTCGAGGTGGTGCTGCGGCGCGGGGCCACGCTCTCCGGCCGCATCCTGGGTCTCGAGCCCGGGCAGATGGCGGCGGTGGAGGTCACGGCCGAGCGCGACGGGCGGCAGCCGCGGTCCGGGACGGTCGACCACACGGGCCGCTACGAGATCGCGGCCCTCGAAGCCGGCGACTGGCACCTGAAGGCGCGGCTCGCCGGCGGGCGGCGCGAGGCCGACGCGTGGGTGGCGATCGCGGCCGGCGACCGCGAGGCGGAGCGCGACCTCGAGCTCGGCGGCGGGCTGGCGCTCGACGGGCTCGTGCGCTTCGAGGACCGGCCGCTGCCCGGAGCCCAGGTCCGCCTGCGCGGCCTCGACGTGACGGTCGAGCGCAGCCTGACGGCCGACTACCAGGGCGCCTTCCGGTTCGAGGACCTGGAGCCGGGGCGCTACCGCGTCGAGGTGACGCACGCCGAGCGCATGCTGAGCCAGAGCGAGGACCTGGAGCTCGCCGCGGACCGCGAGATCGAGATCGAGATCGCCACCGCGACGCTCTCGGGCACCGTGGTCGCCGCCGGCTCCGGCGAGGGCGTGGCGGAGGCGCTGGTCTATCTCCAGAGGCTGCTCGGCGGCGACGAGCCCGGACCGCTGACCACCGTGGGGACGAACGCGGCCGGCTCGTTCGTCACCGCGAGCCTCGCCCCGGGCCGCTACCGCCTCACCGTGCGGGGTGCCGGCTATGCGCCGGCAGAACGGATCGTCGACGCCGAAGCCGGCGTTGCGGCGGAACCGCTGACGATCGAGCTCGATCCGACCACGGGCCTGGCGCTCACCGTCCGGCGGGCCGCCGGAGAGCCGCCGGTCTGGGCGACGGTGGTCGTGCTGGACGAGGGCGGCCGGCCGGTCCACGTGGAGGAGCCGCGCCTGAGCGACCGCGGCCGTGGATTTCTCCAGCAGGTCCCACCCGGCCGCTGGACCCTCCTGATCAAAGCCGCCGGCTCGGCCGCGGCGCTCGCCAGGACCACCGTCCCCGGCCGGCGCCTGGAGGTCACGCTGCCCCGCGGCGCCGCGCTGACGGTGCGCGTGCCCGCGCTCTCCGACTCTCACGCCGCCGCCGCCCTGACCCTGGCCGCCGCGGACGGCACCCCCTACTCCGCGATCAACCCGGGAGGGTCCTTCCAGCAGACCTGGCCGTTGGCCGGAGGCGTGGTCACCGTGCCCGACCTGCCCGCGGGCTCCTGGCGGCTGCAGGTCACCGCCACGGACGGCCGGGTCTGGTCGGAGTCGCTGAGCACGAACGGGGAAGAGGCCGCGGCAGCGGTGATCGAGTAGAGACGCCCCGTGGGGCGTCTCATGGCCTATTCGTACCGCAGAGCGTCGATGGGATCCAGCCGGCTCGCCTTCCCCGCCGGGTAGATCCCGAAGAAGATCCCCACCACCGCGGAGAACCCGAACGCCAGGCCCACGGCCCAGAGCGGTACGTAGGCAGGGGGAAAATCGCCGGGGATCACCGCGGAGACCAGCGCTCCCAGGCCGTAGCCGAGCGCCAGGCCCAGCCCTCCTCCCACCAGGGAGAGCGTGACGGCTTCGATCAGAAACTGGACAAGGATGTCCTGCCGCCGCGCTCCCACGGCCTTGCGCACGCCGATCTCCCGCGTGCGCTCGGTGACCGAGACCAGCATGATGTTCATGATGCCGATGCCGCCCACCAGGAGGGCGATGCTCACCACGCCGCCGACCACCGCGGTCACCCCGCCGAGGACCCGGTTCACGGCCGAGAGGATCTCGTCCTGCATCACCACCTGGAAGTCGTCCTGCTCCTTGCCCTCGATGTGGTGGCGCTGGCGCAGGACCCGCTGGATGCCGTCCTTCACCTCCTCCACCACCTCGGGCGAGCTCGCCTGGATCTGGAGCTGCACCTGGTCCCCTGCCGTCCGGCCGAACAGCGAGAGCGCCGCGTCGAAGGGGAGGAAGAGCAGGTCGTCCCGGTTGCGGCCCAGCGCCTGGCCGCGCTCCTCCATGACGCCGATCACCGTGGCCGGCATGCTGCCGATGTAGATCTCCTTGCCGATCGGATCGGCCCCCAGGTTCAGCTCGTCCACGATCTCCTGCCCCACCACCGCGACCTTGCGCCGGTGCTGGAGATCGATGCGCGAGATGAACCGGCCGCGGTCCACGGTGTGGTTCGCCACCTCGGGGTAGTCCTCGTTGACCCCCGAGATCGCCTCCGGCCGGTGGCTGCGGTCGCGGTACTTCACCACCTCGGAGCCCATGACGACCGGCGTGATCATCTTGATGCCCGGCACCTGGTCGCGGATGGCCTGGCCGTCGGCCCAGGTGAGCTTGACCTGGCGCGCCAGCACCACGCCGTGGCCGCCGCGCTGCTGCGCATCGGGGAAGACGAACATGTAGGTGGCGCCCACCCCTTCGAACTCCTGGTTCATCATGAACTGGAGCCCCTGGACGATCGAGACGACCGCGATCACCGCGGCCACGCCGATGATGATCCCCAGCGTCGTGAGGACCGAGCGCATCTTGTTGGCGCGGATGGCCGAGAAGGCGACGCGGAAATTTTCCGAAAGGATCATGGTGACCGGCCCTACTGTAGAGACGCCCCGTGGGGCGTCTCCTCCCCCCCCGGAGACGCCCCCCGGCGCGTCTCTACATTGGCCCCGGCCAGGGCCGCGTTGGCGCGGGCCGTGGGATGGTCGTCCGTCACCTTGCCGTCGCGGAGCTGGACCTGGCGCCAGGCATTCACGGCGATGTCCGGCTCATGGGTGACCAGGAGGACCGTGTTGCCCGCCTGGTGCAG
>JBJMGZ010000547.1:0-4766 GCA_045807605.1 Thermoanaerobaculia bacterium
CCCGCGGAAGAGAAGTGCCGGATACGGAAGAGCAACGGCGCTGGGTCTCCCGCATCGCAGCTTCCGCTGCATAGTTTGGACGCGGGGGCCTTCCGGCCCCGCGCCTCGTTCCTCCGCTAGCGCAGGCTGAGCCGCGCTCCCACCCGGAAGGTCCTCGGTCCCATCGTCTCGTTCACCCAGTTGCCCGTGCCCACGCCCAGCGAGTTGGCGCGCAGCATCACGTAGCCGCTGTTGAGGGCATTGAAGCAGTCCACGCTCAGCATCAGGTCCGTGGGCTCCAGCCGGAAGCTCTTGGCGATGCGCAGGTCGAGCACGTGCGTGTCGGGATAGCGGTAGGTGCCCACCTCCGCGCCCAGGGGGATGTAGGCGACCCGGCCCTCCGACGACTCGGGGAGGAAGACGCGATAGGCGTAGCGGATGGGATAGCCCTGGCGCCCGCCCAGGATGCCCGCCAGGTCGAAGCCCCACTTGTGATTGCGCGCCACCTGCACGAGGCCGGTGACGCTGTACGACCACCGGCTGTTGAGGAAGTACGCCCGCGTCCCGCCGAGCCCCTGGCCGTTGAGCACCGGGCTGCCGTCCTTCACGCCGCCGGACGCCCGGTCCGTCGGGTTCTCGTTCTCCGAGTCGGGGATCCGCCACCTCCAGTCCTGCCAGCCGGCGTTGGCGCGCAGCATCCAGCCCTCCGACAGCCGCTTCTCGGCGGTCAGGAACACCCCCTTGAAATCCTGCTCGCGGTCCCCGTTCTCCAAGTGGAGCCCGCCCCGGGTCGACACCCCGTCGCGGAGCTCGTACCAGGTCACCGTGTACTGGTGGCCGTCCGGCGCCGTCAACGTCTTGGTCCCTGCCGGCACGTAGTCGTCGCGCCGGTGCAGCCGTCCGACCGTGTTCAGGTTCTCCGGCGAATAGGCGTCGCCGTCGAAGACCAGCAGCTCCTTTTCCAGCAGCCCGGAGAGCTTGCGCCAATGCCCCCGCAGGCCCACCACGAAGTTCGGGCGCAGCGCGTGCTCGACGCCGAGCAGCACCTCGTCGGTCAGGGGTGCCGCCAGGTCCGGATCGAGCGAGGACGACGACACGTAATCCAGCGTGTAGGGGTTGAACCCGCTGCTGGGATTGGCGACCTCGTCCAGGATCTCGTCGCGCGTCAGCGTCGGCCCGCCATTGTTCGACGTGTAGAAGAACCGGTACTGCATGTAGGCGACCGGGTTGTTCCACGCGCCCGAGGAGGTGTCGAGCTGGTCGGCATAGCGCGAGTAGCTGGCGCGCAGCAGGGTGGAGCGGTTCTCCCCGAGAGCATAGGTGAGGCCGAGGCGCGGGACGATGTCCGACCACTCGAAGCCGGCGTCGCCCCCCGCGTAATGGACCTCCGGCATCAGGTCCGGAGCCACCGGGTTGGCCGGGATCGTGGTCGGCAGCGTGCGCCCCCCCTGCAGGTCCCAGCGTAGGCCGACGTTGGCCGTCAGCCTTCCCCGGGTGAGCGTGTCCTGGACGTAGACGTCCTTGTACTCGCCCTTGAACCGGTTGATGCCGGCGCGCGTCAGCGCGAGATAACCGTAGAACTCATAGCCGCCCGCGGTATAGGTGGAGAGGGAGCTCACCTCCGTCTCGCGGTAGCCGGCGCCGAACTTCAGCTCGTGGCTGAGGTCGCGGGTATTGAAGAAGTACGTGCCGTCCCCCCGGACCTGCTCCTGCGGCCGCTCGGACACGTAGGTGACGTTGCTGTTGTTGAAGACCCCGTTCTCGTCGATGAACAGGAGCTTGTCGCCACCCTGGGGATCGAGGCGGAAGCCGCCGTTCACCTTGGACCAGAGCAGCGCGGCGAAGAATTCGGGGCTGAAGATGTGCGAGTCCTCCAGCTTCATGGCCGTGGGACGGTCGCCGGTGCGCCTCTGGATCCAGGTCGCCTCGGGCGGCGTGGTCGGACTGGCCCCCCGGCCCTTCTTGAACTTCTCGTCGTCCCAGACGAAGAACGTGGCCGAGTTCGACGCCCCGAGCTGGCCGTTGAGCTTGAAGTTGCCTGCCTTGAGCGTGGTCTCGTCCTTGTAGTCGTTGATGGTCAGCAGGTTCACCTTCGGCGCGCTGTAGGAGCCCCAGGCCCACAGGTGATCGCGGACGATCGGGCCGCCCAGCTCCAGGCCGTAATCCTCCACCTCCACGATCCGGTTGCCCTGCTTGAGCGACGGCTGCGCGCGGTTGTTGTTCCACGGCCCCGCCTTCCCCAGGTCGTCCTGGTCGACGTTCGAGTTGGTCACCAGGCCGTCGTCCGAGTAGTAGTAATGGCCGCTCCCGCGCCAGCCGTTGGTGCCGCGGCGGGTGACCATGTTCACCACCACGCCGCCGGTGGCGACCGAGGCATCGTTGCCGCCCGTGCTCACCTGGATCTCCTCGAACGCCTCGAAATCGAAGTAGCCCGGCGGCGTGCCCACCGAAGTCATGTCGGTGATCACCATGCCATCCATCGACCAGATCGTCTGCTCGCTGGGCGCGCCGGGGCCGACGAAGCGGATCTGCGTGCCGCCGAGGTTGCCGCCCACGTTGACCCTCTCCATGAGCACGCCGGGCGCGGTCTTGAGGATGGACCACGGATCCCGCGTCGTCGGCACCCTCTCCAGGTCGGCGCGCGGGACCGAGGTGCCGGTCGAGAAGCGGCGCTCGTCGAGCAGCGGCGCCTCGTCCCCCTGGACCGTCAGGGTCTCCTTCACCGCGGGAGCGAGAGCGATCTGGATCTCCGTGTTGCGACCGACGCTGATCAGGAGGCCCGAATAATCGACCGGGGAGAAGCTCTCGAGCCGCGCCTCCAGGTCGTACTCGCCCGGCGCCAGCCCCGGGAACCGGAACCGGCCCTGCTCATCCGTGGCCTGCACCTGCGGCGCGCCGCCCCCCGAGAGCGTCACCGTCGCACCGGGCAGGGGATCTCCCTGCGGAGTGGCCACGGACCCGAAGAGGCTCCCGGTCTGGAGCTGAGCGCCCAGGGGCGCGGAGACGATCGCGGACAGCACGGCGGCGAGGATGACCAGGCGACATTGAGAAAAACGCATCTCCGTCCTCCTTTTCAAAAGACCTGCGGGATTGTGACCAGCAGAACAGCGCAAGCTCCGTGCCCAATCCGCTGGAAAGCCATGACAGGAGGAGGAAGTCGCCAGCGATCTGGAACGTCCTTCCGAGGGGGCGGAGCCGTCCTGGGGAGGGTACGGAGTGCAAAAAAAGGGGGGGCGTCTTGGCGCCCCCCTTGACTCAAGCTATACTGCGGTCATTCCTGGGTCGAGCCATCGGTCTCGGGAGTGGCCGTCGGAGTAGGGTTGGGGCCCGATTCCGACGGCGTTTTGTTTTCCGTCTTCTTGTTGGCCTTCCTCGCCTTGGCCGCGACCGAGGCCGTCGTTACGGCGGGTCGAGACGTCCAAAGAGGCCGTGTTCCTCGTCGTCCGGTCCCGCGGCGAAGAACAGCGTGGTGGCCGGACCGGCGGTCCCGCCGTTTCCGAAAGCGATTCCCCAGAGCCCATCGATCACGATCGCCTTGCCGTCCGTGCCCTTGAGGTGGCCCTTCGGCTCGAACGTCACGGGGTCGAAGACGTTGATGCGGCCATTGCCGAAGTTGCCGACCAGGAGCTTGCCGCTGAAGCGGCCGAACCCCGCCGGTGCCAGGGCCATCCCCCATGGAGCGTTGAGCGCACCCCCCGTGGCCACCCGCGCGATCAGGCGGCCGGCGAGGTCGTACTTGTCCACGACTCCGAGCCCCGGACCCGCGACCTCCTCCTCGCCCTCCTCATCCTGCAGGGCATAGGCGACGTACACGCTGCCGGCCAGCGTCTGGATCCCGAACGGGGCGTAGCCCGCCGGTAGGTTCGGATCCGTGAAGGCGCCGGCCACGGTCACCGGGGTGAAGGCGCCGTCGAAGACATCGACGCGGGCGTTGTGGAAGTCGGCCGCATAGAGGAGCGTGCCGGCGGTCGTCGAGTCGATGGCAAGCCCTTTGTAGCTCGCCTCCGCGGCCGAGTTGTCCACGACGACGACCGCCTGGGTGTTCGGTACGAGAAGCGGGCTCCACGCGGAGATCGTCCCATCCTCACTCGCGAAGAGGAACCGGGCCGCGCCGACGTCCGGGATGATGAAGCGCGGGCCGCCGTTGAAGACCATCCCCGTCGGCTCGCCCTCGACCGAGACGACGAGAGCGTTCTTGATGCCTTCGCCGTTGTAGAGCAACGACTTGCCGGAATCGGCCGCGGCAACCCACCACGGGCCGGTTGCGCTCGCCGCGAGACCCCAGCCGTTGATGAGGTCCGGATCCAGGTGCTCGGCTGGAACGCCGCCGTCGGAGACGAGATCCCGGCGGTGATAGGAGTTGCCCGGCTCGGCCGCGAAGGCCGTCAGCGCGGCGAGCAGCCATGGCAACAGGACGGCCACGACTCTGCCGCAGCGAGTGTGAGGAAGTCTCATGATGCACTCCTTTCTGCTGGGGGAGGAGGACACACTTCGCCCCCTCCCCGGCCGAGCCAGCAACGCACATGCCAGGATCGGATGCACGGCTGTGCACACGATCCCCCGGGCTCCGCCCGGGGGCGGCGGGCAATCGGGTCAGTTGCAGGTCTCCTGCGGGTTGAAGGCCACCTTCACCGGCAGGATGCGCGACCCGTTGTAGACGTCGCTCCCGCAGAACTGGCCAAGGCTGAGAAAGCCCCACATCGCTGTCGTTCCTGACAACGTGCCGTACCAGAGCGCGTTGTTGACCAGGATCTTGTTCGGGTAGAGGTTCGAGACCGCGGTCGTGT
>JBJMGZ010000548.1:0-4568 GCA_045807605.1 Thermoanaerobaculia bacterium
GGGCCGGTCCCCTTCCTGAAGGGGATCGCCGCCAGCCGGAGGGGGGACTTCCCCATCCGGACGGGGCCTTCCCTTTCGAGATGGGGGAGCTCCCCATCCAGATGGGGCTCATCCCCTTCTCGCAGGGGATCTCCCCCATCCAGATCGGAGCGTTCCCTTCCAGATGGGGACCTTCGCCACCCGGATGGGGACCTTCGCCAGTCGGATAGGGGCGACGCCCATCTCGATGGGGCCTCTCCCGTCCAGATGGGGAAGGCGCCCATCCAGGTAGGGATCATCCCTTCTCGCGAGGCGGCACCCCTGAACCTCTCCGCTCAGCCGGAAGTGACTTCCGCTCGGACCCAAGCAGCCAGGGCTCCCCAGGAATCCGCGGCCGCTTCCCTCCAAGCCGTGGCCGCTTGATTCGAAGCTGCGCCCGCTTGCTGCAAAGCAGCCATGGCTTCGAGCCAAGCGACCATCGCTTCCAGCCAAGCTGCCGCCGCTTGTCTTCAAGCGGACACGGATCAACGCCCCTGCGGGGGCAGCTTGTCGCGAGTGAAGGCCAGCCCCAGCAGCGCTCCGAACATGGCCAGCGACATGTCCTTGTGGGCATCCCACATGTCGCCCTGCTGGCCGTTGTAGGCGGCGGCGTCCTGTGGGGAAAGGAAATCCTCGCCGGCAAGGCGCAGGGAATCGACTTGCCCGACTTGCAGTCGCTTGCTTGGCTCTCTCCGCGCCATCCTGTGAGCCGGCCGGCTGTTCCACTCGTTCGAGATCTAGGTCCCGGCGAAACGGAAGTAATCATGCTGGGCTTGGAAATACCGGGATCCGTTCTCATCCTGGATGATGCTCTGGCTCGCCGAGTGGAGCCCAGGGTTGAAGCCGAAGGCTGATGCCCTGGGGAAAAATCAGAAAAGGGTATGCGGCCTGGGCCGGCTTCCAGCCCGTGCGCGAGGCTCGGCGAAGGCGGATGGCCGGGAAATCGGCCGGGAAGCCCTCCGGACCGATTCAAGGTCCTTGGATCGGATCCAAGCCTCTCCGATCGGATTTGAGCCTCTAAAATCGGCCCGAAGATCCTTGAATCCGATCTAAGCGGCTTCCGGCAAATTTCAAGAGCCTTCGATCCGGCCGAAGATCCAAAAATCCGGTTTAAGCCTCTAAAATCCGATCTAAGCTCCTTGATTCGGATTTAAGCGGCTTGAATCCGATCCAAGCCCCTTGCTTTTTTTCGCAAGGCGCTTAGATCCGATGCGGCGAATCCTCCAAGCAACTCGCCCAGGATGACCGTATTTAGGCCGACGAAGGGGGCATGCCGGATGATCTCGACGGCCTCCGGCACACCTTCCCGGAAAGCAGCGTACGCATTGGTGTCGAGGAGGACTCCCTTCAGCGCCACAGGTCCTGGTCCACCCGGCTGAAGAGCTCGGTGGCTTGCCGAAACTCCGCGGCTTCCTCCGCGGTCCAGGTCCCCGCGAGATCGTCCAGGTTCCGATAGACAGGAAGGTCCTTCTCTTGGCCGATGCCCTGACGGATGAGGTCCTTCAGGACCGCTTGCTCCTCAACGCCGCGCCGTGCCGCCTCTCGGGCGATCCATTTCGCACTCGCGTCGTCCAAGTCTCGGATGGTGATCGTTCTTGACATGACGGACTCTCCTCCGGGCTATTGTACCGGACGAGCCCGCTGCTTCGCTCCAGCCACCGGGGGGTTAGCCCGCTCTGAGCCCCTGCTCGGGGTGAGTGCCCTCTTCCTTGAACGCCGCCGCGATGCTCTCTTCGTACGGCGGCTTCAGCACGCCGACTTCGGTGACGATCGCCGTGATCAGCTCGGCCGGGGTCACGTCGAAGGCGAAGTTCATGGCCTGCGTGTCGTCCGGCGCCACTCTCGTTCCGAAGACCTCCGTCACCTCCGAGCCCTGACGCTCTTCGATCGGGATCGCGGCGCCGTTGGGCGTGCTGCGGTCGATCGTCGAGAGCGGCGCGGCGACGTAGAAGGGGACTTTGTGGCGGTGGGCCAGGACCGCCACGGTGTAGGTGCCGATCTTGTTGGCCGTGTCGCCGTTGGCGGCGATGCGGTCGGCGCCCACGACGATCCGGTCGACCAGCCCCTGGGCCATGAGGGTGCCGGCGCTCGAATCCGTGACCAGGCGGAACGGGATGCCCAGGCGCTTCATCTCCCAGGCGGTGAGCCGCGCGCCCTGGAGCAGGGGGCGCGTCTCGTCCACCCAGACCATGCCGACCTTGCCCCCCTCCCAGGCCGACTGGATCACCCCGATCGCCGTGCCGTAGCCGGCGGTCGCGAGCGCGCCCGCGTTGCAGTGGGTCAGGACGCGGGTGCCCGGCGCGAACAGCTCCGCGCCGTGCTCGCCGATCCTGCGGTTGACCCGCACGTCCTCGGCGTGCAGCTCGTGCGCCCAGTCCAGGAGCGCCTGCCGGGCCGCCTCCGGTCCCCGGTCGCGATTCTTCTCGTACACGTCCCGCCCCCGGTCGAGGGCCCAGCGCAGGTTCACCGCCGTCGGACGGGTGCTTCCGAGGAGCCTGGCGACCTCGTCGAAGCGGTCCGCGCCGAGCACCAGCCCGTAGGCGGCGGCCACTCCGATCGCCGGCGCGCCGCGCACGGCCAGGCGGCGGATGGCGTCGGCGACCTGCTCGGGGGTCCGGCAGTCGAGCCAGGTCTCCTCGACGGGCAGGCGCGTCTGGTCGAGGAGCTGCAGAAGGTCCTGGTGCCAGCGGATGGGGGTGAAGGGCTCGCTCATGGGAGGGCTATGTTACGGGTGCTAGAATCCGCCCGCAAATCTTGGGGAGGGTTTCTCAGTGAAAGGCGATCCCAGGCATCTCGGATTTTCGACGCGCGCGATCCACGCCGGGCAGGAGCCCGATCCGCGCACCGGGGCCGTCGCGGTCCCGATCTACCAGACTTCGACCTACGTCCAGAAGGGGCTCGGCGAGCCCGTGGAGTACGAGTACGCCCGGGTGCAGAACCCGACCCGGTTCGCGCTGGAGGCGAACCTCGCGTCGCTCGAGGGCGGGGTCAGCGGCCACGCGTTCGCCTCGGGCATGGCCGCCATCTCCTGCCTGATCACGCTGCTCAAGTCGGGCGACCACGTGGTGGCGTCGCGCAATGTCTATGGCGGCACGTTCCGGTACTTCACGAAGATCATGGAGAGCTACGGCCTCGCCTTCTCCTGGGTGGACGCCACGGACCTCGGCAACATCGAGGCCGCGATGACGCCGCGGACGAAGATGGTCTACATCGAGACGCCGACGAACCCGGTCATGGAGATCGTGGACATCGCCGGCTCGGCGGAGCTCGCGCACTCGCACGGCGCGTTCCTGGCCGTGGACAACACGTTCCTCTCCCCCTACTTCCAGCGCCCGCTGGAGCATGGGGCGGACGTGATCGTCCACTCGACGACCAAGTTCATCAACGGCCACAGCGACTCGATCGGCGGCGCGCTGATCCCGGCGCGGCCGGAGCACGGCGAGTGGTTCTACTTCGTGCAGAAGTCGGCGGGCGCGATCCTGTCGCCGTTCGACTCGTTCCTGGTGCTGCGCGGGATCAAGACGCTCGCGGTGCGCATGGACCGCCACGAGCAGAATGCGCGCAAAATCGTGGACTACCTGGTGAAGCACCCGAAGGTGAAGCAGGTGCTCTACCCGGGGCTGCCCGATCATCCGGGGCACGAGACCCACAAGCGGCAGGCGTCCGGGTTCGGTTCCATGATTTCGATCGAGATGGGGAGCTTCGCGGCGGCCAAGGCCATGCTCGACCGGGTGCGGGTGATGAGCTTCGCGGAGAGCCTGGGCGGGGTCGAGAGCCTGATCTCCCACCCGGCCTCCATGACGCACGCCTCGATCCCGCCGGAGCGGCGGGCCGAGATCGGCGTCACGGAAGGCCTGGTCCGGTTGTCGGTGGGAATCGAGGACGTCAAGGATCTTCTGGACGACTTGGATCAGGCGCTTGAGGCTGTTTAGAGGCTCTAAGAGAACCTGCCTCAGATGTAGGGGAGGGGTTTACCCCCTCCCGGGCGGGGGCAAGCCCCGCCCCTACATAGAGATTTTCAGCCGTCAGAACTCGCTGTCGTCCGGGTCGGCGTACTCCAGCTCCTCTTCCGCTTCGTCGGAGAAGTCGGCCTGCTTGTCGACGCTGCTCCGGATCCAGTCGAGGAAGTTCGCCTCGCCGTGGGTGACGTGGAAGGAGAGGATCTCCGGGAGGTCGTAGCTGTTCAGCTCCCGGATGGTCGCCGACACGCCTTCGAACTCCTCCTCGAGGGTCTTGATGACGAGCAGGAGCTCGCCGTCCTTGCAGATCTTCCCTTTCCAGCGGTAGACGGAACGCACGCCGGGCATGACGTTGACGCAGGCGGCCTGGCGACGTGCCACGAGCTCGCGCGCGATCTGATAGGCCTGCTCTTCGGTTCCGACGGTGGTGACGACGACGATCGCCTGCATCGCTTTTCACGTTACATGCTCCTCAAGGGCGAGTCAATGCGGCTGGACCGGCGCTGGCCGGAGCGGAGGCCGGGCGAGGACGGAGCGCAACTTGTCTGAGCCCGCAGGGCGAGTTTGAGCACCGCCCGCAGACCGGACCTC
>JBJMGZ010000549.1:0-5052 GCA_045807605.1 Thermoanaerobaculia bacterium
GGACACGTCAGGCCGAATCAAGTTCGTCATCCTGCGGACTGGTCCTCTCGCCTCCGGTTGCTTCCCACCTCGCCTCACAGCGACGCAGTTACCTTCGGCTACAGGCCGGAGAGCGTATGCCTGAAGAGGACTTGCACCTCTCTGAGTGTGTGCGCTCGCAGGCGCACAAGCCTGGGGCTTCAGCCCCAGGTCAGGAGTCCCATAGTTCCCCAAGTCCCGGAGGGACGCAGGCATTGGTCCCGGGCGCCAGCCCGGGAGCCCACCACCCTCTACGGGGCTTGCGCCCCTGGGCCATGCCTACGCCCCTCCGGGGCTTCTGGAAAATGGGGGGCGCCCAACCTGGGGCTGAAGCCCCAGGCTTTATGCCAATGCCCCTTCGGGGCGCGGAAATGGGTGATCAGGTCCTTCGAGACACCTTCGCAGGAGCTCGGATACCGATCCAAAGACTTTGGGACGGATGCAAGGAACTTGGGGACCGTCCCCAAGGACCTTGGAACGGATCCGAGAAGCTCAGGACCCGGTCCCAAGGACTTCAGAACGGATCCAAGGAGCTCGGGGACCGTCCCCGAACACCTTGGAACGGATCTAAGAAGCTTAGGACTGGTCCCAAGGACCTTAGAACGGATCCAAGGAGTTTGGGGACCGTCCTCAAACACCTTGGATCGGATCTGAGAAGCTTGGAACCCGGTCCCAAAGACTTCAGAACGGATCCAAGGAGCTTGGGGACCGTCCTCAAACACCTTGGAACGGATCTAAGAAGCTCAGGACACGGTCCCAAAGACCTCAGAACGGATCCAAGGAGCTTGGGGACCGTCCCCAAACACCTTGGATCGGATCTGAGAAGATTGGGGACGGTCCCGAAAGACCTTCGGACGGATCTCAGAGGGTGTCTCGAAACCAGAAGAAGCTCCTGCCCCGCTCCGAAGTCTCCGAGGCCGAGGCGGTGGCGAGCGAGCGTTCGGAGCTGCTGGCCCGCAAGCACGGCGGGCAGAGGCTCTCGCGGGCCGAACGGGAGCGGCTCGACTTTCTGACCTCCAGGCTCGAGCAGCTCCTGCCACCCGTTTCCATGGGAGAGCTCGAAGCCCTCCTGCAGATGGCGGAGGAAGCGGCGCGCATCCGCGAGCAGGCCCGAGACCGGCGGCGGCGGTTGGGGCTGAGCCAGCCGGCCGGATGAGCGATCTTACCGACGCGCTGCTCTTCCCGAGAGAGCGGCATCCGCGGGGACCGAATCCCGGTCCCTTCTCATACCCGCAAGCCTACAAGGCCTATCTAGAGCGCCAGATCGAGCGCCTCACCGGCGAGCCGCTTTGATCGGCGGTTTCCTCTCCCCCCGGCTCCCGTGTCCAACGGGATGCCATGAATACGACCAGAGCAGCGACCGTGACAAGCTGGTGGGGGGGCGGAATGCGGGAACGATCCGACGTGGCGCAGGAGAGCCGCCTGCTGGCGGCGCTGGCGGCAGGGGACCGGGAGGCGGCCGAGCGGCTTGTTGAGAGCACGTACCGCACGGTCTTCGGCCTGCTGCGCCGCCTCTGCGGCGATCCGGACCTGGCCGCCGACCTGACCCAGGAGTCCTACCGCAAGGCGTGGGATGCCCTGCCCGGGTTCGACGGCCGGTCCCAGTTCTCCACCTGGGTCTGCCGCATCGCCTACAACACCTTCCTCAACCACCTGCGGCGGCCCCGGCGCCTCGTCTCCATGGACGAGGGGTTCGAGGCCACCGTCCCCGACCCCGCGCCGAGCGCCGACGAAGTCGTCGGGCAGGCCGCGGAGGGCGACCGCCTGAGGCGCGCGGTCCTGGCCCTGCCCGAAGACCTGCGCTACACCGTGACCGCCCTGTTCTGGGGCGACCTCCCCGTCAAGGAGGTCGCCCGCCAGGCGGGGATCACCACCGTAGCCATCCGCAAGCGCCTGAAGAAGGCGCTCCAGATCCTGGCCAGAACCCTCGAGGAGGACGTCCGATGAGCCGCTTGAAGGAACGTGAGATCGCCCGCAGGCTCGCGGAGCCGCTGGACGCGGAGCCGCCCGAGGGCCTGCTCGACAGGATCAAGGCCGAAATTCCGCCTGCCGTCGAGGTCGGATCGAGGACCTCCGGAGGCGAGGTGCGGCCCTTCCCCCTGCCCGCGCAGAGGCAGAGCGAGCCCCGCCGCCAGCGCTGGCTGATCGCCGCCACCCTGGCCATGGCCGTCGTGGGCGGCCTGCTCGCCTGGCAGCTCCGGTTCCGTCCCCTCGCCAAGGAGGAGATGGAGGTGGCGGAGCCCGTGACCTCCCAGGCATACCCCGCCGGGCCGGAAGGGGACGCCGCGTATCCGCCTCCTCCTTCCGCGGCACCGCCTCCGCCGGCGAGAAAGCCCGCTCCGGCGCAGCCCCAGGCCGGGTCCGAGACGGCGCAGCTCCAGAAGGACATGGAGGCCTTGGGCTACGTGGGATCCCGAGACGAGAGCATGCCGCCTGCGGCTCCCGCCGCCCCGGTGGAGGTGCCGGAAAGCTACTCGGAGGAGATCACGGTCGCCGGTGAGTCGCCGTTGATGGACGAGCGGCGAATGAGCACGGGCGCGACGGTCAGCCGGACGGAGAAGGAGAAGGTCCCGCCAGCGAGAGATCCCTGGGCCAGGCTGCAGCAAACTCCCGGGGTGGCGACGGACCGTGTCAACGTGGGCGGGAACGAGAGCGGCCAGCAGAGTAATTACAAGGGTGGAGTCGTGGGCGGGGTGGTCGGAGGAGTCGCCGGCACGACGGGCGGTGACGCCGAGCCCAACGACGAGGCCTACGGCGATACCTTCTACCGCTCGGCGGGGGTCAATCCCTTCGTGGACACGGACGAGGACCGCCTCTCCACCTTCGGGCTCGACGTGGACACGGCCTCCTACACCGTGGTCCGGAGCTACCTGGAGGGCGGCAATCTGCCCGTTCCCGAGTCGATCCGGGTCGAGGAGATGGTGAACTTCTTCTCCTACGGCGACGAGCCGCCGGCGCGCGAGGACTTCGCCATCCGCGCCGAGGGAGCGCCGACGCCGTTCGCGCCCGAAGGCTACCGGCTGCTGCGCTTCAACATCCGCGGCCGGGAGATCCGCCCCGAGGACCGCAAGCCCGCGGTGCTCACCTTCGTGGTGGACGTCTCCGGCTCCATGGACATGGGGAACCGGCTCGGACTGGTCAAGAGCTCGCTCGGCCTGCTCCTCGACCGGCTCAAGCCCACGGACAAGGTCGGGCTCGTGGTCTACGGCAGCGAGGCGCGGGTGGTGCTGGAGCCGACCCACGACCTGGCGCGGGTGCGCTCGGCGGTCGACGCTCTCCACACCGACGGCGCCACGAATGCGGAAGCCGGGCTGGTGCTCGGCTATGACGTGGCCAACCGCTACTTCCGGCCCGAGGGGAACAACCGCATCCTCCTCTGCTCGGACGGCGTGGCCAATGTCGGCACGACCGGCCCCGGCAGCATCCTGGAGCGGATCGGCAGGGAGGCGCGCAAGGGCATCGAGCTGACCACCCTGGGCTTCGGCATGGGCAACTACAACGACCACCTGATGGAGCAGCTCGCGGACAAGGGCGACGGCCGCTACGCCTACCTGGACACCCTGGAGGAGGCGCGCCGCGTCCTGGTCGAGGAGCTGGAGGGCACGCTGGAGACCATCGCCAAGGACGCCAAGGTGCAGGTGGCCTTCAGCCCCGAGGTGGTGGACCGCTGGCGCCTGCTGGGCTACGAGAACCGCGACATCGCGGACGAGAAGTTCCGCGACGACACGGTCGACGCCGGCGAGATCGGGGCCGGGCACAGCGTGACCGCGCTCTACGAGGTGAAGCTGAAGCCGGGCATGGGCGGCGACAAGCCGGTGGCCAACCTCCACCTGCGCTGGCGCTCGGAGCAGACGGGACGGGTGCGCGAGGAGTCGAAGCTGCTCCGTCTGTCGCAGCTCGCGCCGTCGTGGGAGCGGGCCACCCCGGCGCTGCGGCTGGCCTCGGTGGTGGCGGAGCTCGCCGAGATCCTGCGCGGCTCCTACTGGGCGCGCGGGTCCAGTCTCGACGAGCTCTTCCGCCGCGCCCAGGTCGTCGCGGCCGAGCAACGCGATTCGAGCCGCGCCCGGGACGTGGCCGAGCTGGTCAGCCTGATCGGCAAGGCGGCCCGGCTGAAGGAGCGGGGGGAGTAGAAGAGAAGACCCCCTCCCCAACCCTCCCCCGCTTCGCGGGAGAGGGGGCCGCCCACCCTCCCCGGATTCAAGAGGGTGGGGCGGAGGGCTCCCTCTCCCGCGAAGCGGGGGAGGGCCGGGGAGGGGGTTCTGTTTTCCCCTACAATCCCCCGCATGTCCCGCTTCCGCATCGTGCTCGCCAAGGAGGACTTCAAGTTCTCCGCCGCTCACTTCACGCTCTTTTCCGGCGGCCGGGCGGAGCTCCTTCACGGCCACAACTACCGCGTCCGCGTGGAGCTGTCGGGGAGCGATCTCGACGAGGAGGGGCTCCTGGTCGACCTGGAATCCTTCAAGAAGCGGCTGCGGGAGGTCTGCGCGGGCCTGGACAGCCGCACCCTCCTCCCGGGCGAGAGCACCCGCCTCGACTGGAGCCGCGAGGACGGCGCGATCGAGGTCCGATGCGACGAGCGGAGCTACCGCTTCCCCTCCGACGACACCCTGGTGCTCCCGATCGCCAACACCTCGATGGAGCTCCTCGCCCGGATGATCTGGCGCGACCTCGCCGGCGGCCTCGAAGGCTCCCGGGTGGACCTCCTGGCCGTGTCCGTCGAGGAGTCCTCCGGCCAGCATTGCTGGTACGAGGACCGGCTCTAGAACCGGATCTCCCGCCCCTTCCAGGTCGCGAGCCGCCCGCGGCGGCGGTCGGCCGAGCCCAGCGAGAGGAGGACGGCGAGCAGGAGGGCGTCCAGCGGATAAAGCAGTCCATAGATGGAGCCCGAGCGAAAAACGGTGGAAGCCGCGGCGCCCGCGCTCCAGAGCAGGGCGGCCTCGACCCAGCGGCCGGCCGCCAGGAACCCCGCGAGAGCCAGCACGGGGACGAGCAGGACCGCGAGGACCGCGGCGAGAGTCCGGGGCCGCGGGCCGA
>JBJMGZ010000550.1:0-5514 GCA_045807605.1 Thermoanaerobaculia bacterium
CGGCCCGAGGTGAGCTTCGCGGAGCCGGTGGCGGGAGAGGCGAGGTGAAAAACCCCCTCCCCTGCCCTCCCCCGCTTCGCGGGAGAGGGAGCCCCCGCCCGTCGTCTGCGGGAAAATTCTGGCGGGCTCCGGCCCCCTCTCCCGCGCGCCAGCGCGGGGGAGGGTTGGGGAGGGGGCTCTTCCTGCTCCTTCTTCTCCTCCTTCTCCTCCTCCTATTGACCGGCTGTGCCACCACCAGCACACCCACGCCCGAGGGCGTGGCCCCGGGCACCCGTCCCGGCGCTCCCCAGGTCATGGTCATGCTCGCTCCCGCGCCGCCGGCCATCCTGGGGAGCAACACCGCGGCGCTGGCGCAGACCTACGGCCTGCGCACGGTCTACTCCTGGAACCTGGCTTCGCTCGGCGAGCAGTGCGTGGTCTTCGAGGTCGCCGGCGGCCGCAAGGTCGAGGACGTGGCCCGGCGCCTCGCCTCCGATCCCCGGGTCAGCTCCGTGCAGCCGATCGAGACCTTCGAGGTGCTGGCGGACGAAAAGCCCTGGAACGACCCTTATGCCCACCTCCAGCACAGTGCCGAGGCGCTGCACCTCCAGCAGGCCCACCGCTGGGCCACGGGCAAGGGGGTGCGGGTCGCGGTCATCGACACCGGGGTCGACCTCGACCATCCCGATTTGCGCGGCCGGGTGGTCAAGGCGCAGAACTTCGTCGACCAGGGGGAGCGCAGCTTCACCACGGACTTCCACGGCACGGCCGTGGCGGGAGTCATCGCCGCGGCGGCCAACAACGAGGTCGGGATCGTGGGGGTCGCGCCGCAGGCGGAGATCTACGCCCTCAAGGCCTGCTGGCAGCAGCCGCCCGGCGCGCGCGAGGCGGTCTGCAACAGCTACACCCTGGCCAAGGCCGCGGACTTCGCGATCACCCAGGGCGCCCAGGTGCTCAACTTCAGCCTGGCCGGACCGCCGGACGCCCTCCTGGCGCGGCTCATCCAGGTCGCCCTGGAGCGCGGCATCGTGGTGGTGGCCGCCGCGCCCTCGAAGCCGAACGGCCGCTCCTTTCCCGCATCGCTCCAAGGGGTGATCGGAGTTTCCGGGAATGATCCACCGGGGCCGGCGTTCCTGGGGGCGCCGGCGGTGGACATCCTGACCACCGTGCCTCACGGGTCCTACGACTTCTTCTCCGGCAGCTCGCTCGCGGCGGCCCAGGCCTCGGGGGTCGCGGCCCTGCTCCTGGAGCGCAACCCCAGGCTCAAGCCTGCCGAGCTCGCGGCCCTGTTCCACAAGACCGCCCACCTGTCGCAGATCGACGCCTGCGCCGCCCTGGTCGGCGCGTCCGGCACCGGCTCCTGCCCGTAACTTTTCCGGCCCGCGGAGCGCCTGACCGAGCTGGACTGCTGTTCTCTTGAAGGAGATCTCTCATGAAGAGTCCCGGGTTTGCCTGGATTTTGGTGCTGGGCCTCGCGACACCCCAGCTCGCCGCCGCCCAATCGGCCAGCGGCGCCTACCGCTTCCTGCTGGAAGACGACCTGGTCAAGTACGTCGAGCTCGACGCCGGGAAGGATTCGGCAGGCACGATGACGTTCATCGACCAGGCGAAGATTCCGGACGGCGACGACTCCGAAGAGCCCGGCGACGCGCCCGCGGAGCTCTACGTCAAGGCGGAGCTCTCCGATCTCACGGTCGAGAAGAACAGGGCCGTGATGGGCGGCACCGTCCTGGACTCCAGCCACAAGAGCTACATCGGAAGGTGGGTGCAGCTCGTGGTCGAGGACAACGGAACCGACCCGAAGGAGCCGGACCGGCTGACGTGGGCCTTCTGCAGGCCGCGGGCCGGGGGCTGGATCCCGTCGGACGCGGAGCGGAAGGACGACGACGGGGCGTACCTCAGGTGGTGGGCGACGGACGCCGAGCGGGATGACGACGTCGGGATACCGTCGCCGAACCTCCTCGGGGACGAACAGAGAGGCTGCCCGGTCTACCCGCTCTGGCTGTACACGTTCGCCGACGTCAGCAAGTGGGAAGGCGACATCATCGTCGAGCCGTAGGAGCCACCACCAGCTTCCGGGTCATCCCCTTGGCGGCGTGGCTGCCGATGGGGCAGAGGATCTGGTACTCGCCGGGCTGGAGCGTGACTTCGAGGGTGCCGGTCGCCTTCGGCCGCACGACCGCTTCCAGCATGGCGTCGATCCCCGGCCCCTGGATCTTGAAGCTGTGGTTCTTCTGGCCCGCGTTGCGGATGGCGAAGGTGGTCGGGCCGGGGGGGAGGGTCTGCGGCATGGCGATGGTGTACTCGTCGAGGACGACCTCGACCTTCTGCGCTTCCGGCGCGGCGGCGGCCAGGGCGAGGAAGAGGACCGGCACAAGGAGAAGCTTCCTGGGCTTGATCATGAGCTGAGCTTACGCCTTCCCGGTTTTCTTCCATAATGTCCCTCCCAAAGGGAGGGATGACATGGCGCGCAACGGTCGGCGAACGAAGGTCGGGAAGCGCTTCCACAGGCCGGGGACCGCCCCCGGCACGCTCAACGCCCCCGAGAAGCGGGTCGAGCAGGTGCGCATCACGGTCATGGACTACGGGCCGGACCGGCTGGAAGAGAAGACCATCACCCGCGTCGAGCAGCTCTTCCCCTACCGCGACAGCCCGACCGTCACCTGGATCAACATCGACGGGCTGCACGACGTCGCCGCCCTGGAGGCGATCGGCAAGCACTTCGGCTTCCACTCGCTGGCGCTGGAGGACGTGCTCAACTGCGGCCAGCGGCCCAAGATCGAGGACTACGGCGAGTACCACTTCATGATCATGAAGTCGTTGCTCCTGGGCGAGACGCTCGAGACCGAGCAGATCAGCTTCTTCCTGGGCGGCAACTACGTGATCACCATGCAGGAGGTGGCGGGCGACTCCTTCGAGCAGGTGCGGGAGCGCATCCGCCGCGGCAAGGGGCTGATCCGCAAGTCGGGGCCCGACTACCTGGCCTACGCCCTGATCGACGCCCTGGTGGACGAGTTCTTCCCGGTGCTCGAGAAGTACGGCGAGCAGATCGAGAACCTGGAGGCCGAGATGCTGCTGGACCCGTCCCAGTCGACGATCCAGGAAATCCACCGCATCAAGCGCGAGCTGCTCATGGTGCGGCGCTCGGCTTGGCCCGAGCGCGACGTGATCAACGCCATGCAGCGCGAGGAGTCGGACGTGATCCGGCCCGAGACCCAGGTCTTCCTGCGCGACTGCTACGACCACACGATCCAGGTCATCGACATGCTCGAGACCTACCGCGAGCTCGCGTCCGGCCTCCTGGACGTCTACCTGTCGAGCCTCAGCAACCGGATGAACGAGGTCATGAAGGTGCTGACGATCATCTCGACCATCTTCATCCCGCTCAACTTCATCGCCGGGGTCTACGGCATGAACTTCCACACCGAGCGCAGCCGCATGAACATGCCGGAGCTGAGCTGGCCCTGGGGCTATCCCTACGCCCTGACGCTGATGCTCATCGTGGCGGTGCTGCTGGTGATCTACTTCCGGAAGAAGCGCTGGCTGTAGAGACCGGCGGCAATCTCGGGGGTGGCGGCGGCACCCTCGGCGCCAGCCGCGCCAGGGGGGGCGAGGCGCGCAGGGTCTCGGGCGGCAGCAGCAGTCGGGGAGAAGAGGCCTCTTCCCCCGCGAGCGGAGCGCCGCCCCGCCGCTTCGCGGCGAGCTCGCGGAAGACCGCCGCGGCAAAGCCCTCGATCGCGTCCCTGTCCTCGTCGCCAGGCGCCCGGGTTCCCCGCCCGGCAAAGACCAGCCGCGACGGCTCGGCCTCTCCCGAGGAGCCCGGCTGCCGGCTGGACTGGAACGGCGCGAGCGCGTCGAACCAGCCATAGACGCGGCTCATCGCGGCCGGCTGAAGCCGGCCCCGCACCTCGTCGCCGCCCCAGGCGCAGGCCTCCGCCCACACCTCGCCGGTCAGGAACACGGACACGCTCTCGCAGCTCCCCACCGAGCCGCCGCGGTGCCAGGAGAATGCGAGACCATAGGCGCCGCCGCTCCTCCCACCGGCCTGCTCGGCGGCCAGGCGCCGCGCCCACTCCACGATCATCCGCTCCTCCACCGGTCCCGGCCGCGCCCGGCCGCGGCCGCGGAAGATGAGCGCGCTCTTCCCCAGCCGGGCGCGGAACGGCGCGTAGGTCCGGGCGAAGAGGTGCGCGTCCTCCGCCCGCTCGGGACCCAGAAAAAGGTAGGGCGCGAGCGGCCCCGCGGCCGGCCCGGCCGCGACGCCGCCGATGCCGATGACGATCCGCGTGGGAGGGTTCTGCCACCGCTGCCAGTCGACCACGACCCTGCCCACGCCGGGAATGTCCTTTTCGTCCTTTGAGTCCTTTACGTCCTTCAGGTCCTTCGGGACCGGCGCAGGCTTTCCGCACCCCCAAAGGACACCAAGGACCACAAGGACACCAAGGACCGCTCTCCTGCTCACGGCCCGCTACCATATCCCAGGGTTGACAAGCGCCCCCCTTCCAGCGAAGATTTGAACGATGGTTCAAATCGATCAGGGAGCGGGCAGGAAGCGCGAGATCCTGGAAGGCGCTTCGCGGGTGTTCCGCGCCCGGGGGCTGCACGCGGCGGGCATGCGCGACATCGCGGCCGAGCTCGGGATGGCGGTCGGCAACCTCTATTACTACTTCCGCGACAAGGAGGACCTGCTGGCCTTCGTGCAGGAGAGCGCGCTCGCGCGCCTGCTCGAGATGGCGGCGCGGGTGCGGGCGCTGGACCTGCCCGCGGACGGGAAGCTCCGGCTCCTCCTGGAGGAGCACGTGGTCAGCCTGAACGATCCGGAGGAGGGCACGCCCGGGTCGCTCGCCCACCTGGAGGTGGAGGCGCTCGGCGAGGAGCGGCGGGCCGGGGTGCTGGCCCAGCGCGACGAGTACGAGCAGATCGTCCGCTCGCTGACCGAGGAAGGCATGGACCAGGGGCTGTTCCACCGGGCAGACCCCAAGGTGGCGAGCCTGGCGCTCCTCGGCAGCGTCAACTGGACCGTGAAATGGTTCCGGCCCGAAGGCGGCAAGAGCGCGCGCGAGATCGGCCGGCAGATCGCAGAAATGATGGTGAGGAGCCTGAAACATGAGTGAGCGGATCACCCTGCATCTGCGGGTCAACGGCGAGGACCGTTTCGCCGTGGTCCCGGTCCACCACACGCTGCTGGAGGTGCTGCGCGAGGAGCTGGCCCTGACCGGCACCAAGCACGGCTGCGAGCTCGGCGAGTGCGGCACCTGCGCGGTGCTGGTGGACGGCCGGCCCGTCCTCTCCTGCCTCGCCCTGGCGGCCGAGATGGACGGCCGGGAGATCGAGACGGTCGAGGGCCTCCATAACGGCAACGATCTCCACCCGCTGCAGGCGGCGTTCGCGGACCTCGGCGCGGCCCAGTGCGGCTACTGCACGCCGGGCATCCTGATGACGGCCAAGGCGCTCCTGGCCGGCAACCCGAAGCCGTCGGCGCCCGAGATCCAGGAGGCGCTCGCCGGCAACCTGTGCCGATGCACGGGGTACCAC
>JBJMGZ010000551.1:0-7349 GCA_045807605.1 Thermoanaerobaculia bacterium
AGCTTCGCCGGATCGTAGACCACGCCGTCCTTGACCGTCAGCACGACCCGGCGGATGTCCCGGATGTCGGCCGTCGGGTCGCCGTCGATCAGGATGACGTCGGCCAGCTTGCCGGGCGCGATCGTGCCCAGCTCCTTGTCCCTCTTCATCACCCGCGCCGGCACGATCGTGGCCGCCCGCAGCGCATCCACGGCCGGGATGCCGGCTTCGACGTAGAGCTCCAGCTCGCGATGCAGGCTGAAGCCCGCCAGGCTGTCCGTGCCGGCCACGATGGGGATGCCGTTGTCGTGGAGGGCCTTGACGATCCCCTTCATCCACTCGTAGGACTTCGCGTAGCGGTCCTCCTTGCCCTTGGGCGCCACGCCGCCCGCCAGAAGCCCGCGCTGCACCTGCGGCGGCAGCCGGTCCGCGACCGCCGCGAAGCTGCGGCTGACCTCGCCCACGCGGTCGGTGAACATCCCTTCGAAGGCCACCAGGGTGGGATCGGAGACCGTGCCCTTCTCCTTGAGCAGCGCCAGGAAGGACTTCACGCGGTCCGATCGCAGGTCGATCTCCGGCGCCCGCTCCCCCACCGCGTGGAAGCGCTCGGGCGTGCGGGTGTCCACGCCCTCCAGGAAGTTCAGCAGGAGGAAGTTGGCATGCTGGATCTCGTCGAAGCCGGCGCGCACGGCCTGCTCGGCCGTCATGCCGTTCGGGATGTGGCCGCTGACGCGCATCCCCTTGCCATGGGCGCGCGCGACGATCGCGGGCACCAGCTTCGGGTCGAGCGAGCTGTAGAGCTTGATCTGCTCGTAGCCGAGCCTGGCGTAGTTGTCCACCGCCGCCAGGGCCTCCTCCTCCGTGTCCACGAGCACCTTGCTGGGGCCGGCGTAGGGGCCCGGGCCGTCGATGAAGCCGGCCATGATGACGCGGGTGCCGAGCACCTCGCCGGCGCTGATCCGCTTGCGCAGGTCGAGGAGGAAGTCGGTGTCGTTCGCGAGGTCGCGCGCGGTGGTGATCCCCGCCGCCAGGTTGAACAGCCCGTCGAGCGCGGAGAGGTGGGCGTGCATGTCCCAGAGGCCGGGCATGAGCGTCTTGCCCGCGGCGTCGATGACCTCGGCCCCGGCCGGGACCTGGACCTCGCCGTCCGCTCCCACGGCCTGGATGCGGTTGCCCGAGATGACCACCGTCGTGCCCGGGGTGGCCTTGCCGGTCTCGGGATCGAACAGGCGGGCGTTGCGGAAGACGAGCGCGCCCCGGGGCTTGCGGGTCAGACGCGCGGCCCTCTCCTTCTCCACCTTGCTCTCCACCGCGTCCTGGACCTCCTTGAGCTTCGGCAGCGTGCCCTCCCAGCCCTCCTGGGCGAGCTTGGCCCATCCCCAGTCGGCGCCGAAGAAGCTCCTGCTCTCATCGAGCCAGACATAGGCCGGAGTGAAGCCGAGGCCGGTGATCGAGTAGAGGTCGACCTTGCGCTTCCGGCCGCCCGCTTCGACTTCCGTGGAGCCCGACTGCGTGATGGCCGCCTTCCCGGTCGGGAGCACGTCGAGCGCGCGGCCGGGCGCGGCGAGGAGCGCCCGGGCGAGCATCTCCGTCTCCTGCGGCGCGCCGTTCATGGTGAGGTAGTAGGCGGGCCGGGTCACGGCCAGCCCCTCCTGCTTCTCCGACGCGTTGTGCCAGGCCGCCTTGCCGTCCTTGAGCTCGTAGCGCTCGTCAACCGGGTTCTTCCAGTAGTCATGGCCGGTGATCTCGAAGACCACGGGGAGACCGCGCTCGTCCACGACCACGCGCTCCTCGGTCTTGGGGCCGCGCCCGCGGTCGTTGTACTCGAAGGTGTAACGCCGCTCCCGCTCTCCCACCTCGCGGGTCACGCCCGAGCCGGCCCTCTGGCCGCCATATTCCATGACGTACCGGATCTCGGAGGGCTGCTCGGCGTGAAGCACGGGGGCAAGCGACAGCGCCAGAAGAAGAAGGACAGGCTTGCGGTTCATCGGGATCTCCCTGGAAAGCTCCAAATCAAACGGACACACCCCCGCCGTGCGGGGGCTGTAGATGGTACGCAGAAAGCGGAGGGAAGTTTAGCGGCCGACCCGGAGACGGAGAAGGCGGTCCAGGGAGAGCTGTCCCCTCTTGGTGACGGGGACCGTGACGGTCCCGAGCACCGGCACGGCGAACTGGAAGTCCGCCTGCAGCTCGTAGGTGGGATCGTCGTTGTCGTCCAGGGTCTCCAGGACCCGCATGACGTCGTCGTACTGGAAGGTCACGGGCAGGTTGACCCGGCTCTGGGTGTTGGCGGCGATCTCGGTGCGCCGGTCCTGGCGGCCGTCGAGCAGCGGCTTCTCGTTCAGGCGGATCTTGTAGTTGAAGCCGTCGAGCACCAGGGCGATGCCGTTGCGGTTCTCGACCTCGAACTCGAAGAGGACGTCGGCCCCCGAGAGGCCGGTGCGGGTCAGCTCGGCGCCCACCACGTCCACGTCGGGCTCGCGGAAGACGCTGCCCAGGCCGGCGCCGGCGCAGCCCGCCAGGACAAGCAAGGCAAGCAGGGCAACCAGGATCAGGCAGGCGTGCAGGTTTCGTTGGTTCATGACGGTCTCCTTTGCCCTCACCCCGGGTGGTCTGCAAGCTGCGTGCACACCCCGCCTCACCATTGCACGCAGAACTTCAGCCGCACGTCCCTCTGGCGGTCGCGATAAAAAAGGCAGCCCTCCCGGCGACCATGGAGATAAAGGTCGCGGAGAATCTCGACATCCTTGCGGCAGTACTCCTCGACCAGGTCGAGCCGCCCCTCCCGGACCCACTTGAGCGACTGGAGGCCGTCGGCCGACTTGCCCAGGCCGAGCGTCTCCTGGGCGAGGTGCCCCATCCCGACCCGGAACCCGATGCGGCGGGCGACGTCCTCCAGAAGGTCCAGGGTGGGCAGCAGCCGGCTGTAGTTTTCCCCGGTATAGCCGGAGAGCACCTGGTAGTCGAACCGCCGGGAGTTGTACCCGATCACCAGCGTGGCGCGCCGCAGGGCCTCGACCAGCCCCCGCACCTCGCCCTCGCGGTAGACCTCGAACCGTCCCTCCTCCAGGTGGCAGAGCACCCCCAGGGCCAGCCCCATGCGGTGGATGTTCGCCCACCCGCCGACCTCCGAAGCGCCGCGCAGCGTCTCCAGGTCGAACAGGATCGTATGGGGATCGCCAGGCCGGGCAAGGATGAACAGCCCCGTCTGCCCGGGCAAGCTTTCCGATGTAGGGGAGGGGCTTGTCCCCTCCCGGGCGGGCGGAGGCTCGGGATCGGGTTCCCCCTCCCGGGCGGGGGCAAGCCCCGCCCCTACTTCCTCTTCGGGGGATTTCGCGACGAGCGCCCGCAGGTCCAGCGGCTGCGGCGCCCCCCAGGGGATCACCGGGTCCTCCGCCCCGAGCAGCAGGCGGAGCGATCGCGCCGCGCCGGCCTTGTCGAGCGGCCGGTTGCCGTTGCCGCACTTGGGCGAGTGGGTGCAGGACGGGCAGCCCTTCTCGCACGGGCAGCCCTCCAGCAGCGTGCGCACCCGCCCGAGCAGGTCCGGCAGGTCCTCGAACCCGCGCGCCGCGATCCCCACCCCGCCGGGATGGCCGTCGTAGATGAACACCGCGCCGCTCCCCACCTGCGGCTGGAACGAGTACGAGATCCCGCCGATGTCGCCGCGGTCGCACAGAGCCAGCAGCGGGAAGAGCGAGATCGAGGCGTGCTCCGAGGCGTGCAGCGACCCCATGAAGTGCTCGCCCGCCTGCCGCAGCGTCTCCTCGATCTCCCGTGGCGCGGCCCACCAGAGGCCGACCGTCTCGAAGTGCACGGGCGGCAGGTCGAGCGGGGTCTGGTCGATCGTCTCCTGGCCGTGGATCCGCTTGCGCTCGAAGCCGACCACCCGCTCGGTCACCTTGAGCCGGCCCAGCCAGCCGCGCAGCGGACCGTCCGTCCGCTCCTTGAGCACCTCCAGGATCTCCGTCTCCTTCTCGGTCAGGGGCGAGGTGAACCACTCCACGTCCACGGCCTTGACCTGCACCCGCCGCTCCTCCCGCTCCAGCGCCTGCACCTCGAACTGCCGGCCGGCGTGCAGGTAGATCGCCCCGGGATGGCACTCGTGGAGCACCCGCACCCCGTCCACCGTGCCGATCATGCGGCCCTCCCGCTCAACATCCAGGATGGCGAAGGTCTCCCCGGTGCCGCGCAGGTTCACGTGCCGCTGCGGCCGGCGGCGCAGGCAGTAGAGGTCGCCGCTCTCCACCGCCTCGAAGAGATGCCCCTGGCGCAGCAGCAGATCGAGCCGCTGCCCGTGGCGGTCCATGTAGAGCTGATCGTCCTGCCGGCAGAGCGGCATCTCCGAGGCGGCGCAGACGAGATGAGCACGGGAGACCGGATCGTTCTCGGGGTCCACGATCAGGCGCTCGCAGGGGCGGCCGATCAGCTCCTGGGGATGATCGAGGAAGTACTGGTCGAGCGCGTCCGGCAGCGCCACCATGGCGGTGATCGACTCGCGGCCGTCGCGCCCCACCCGGCCCGAGCGCTGCCAGGTGGCCATCATGCTGCCGGGATAGCCGACCAGGATGCAGGCGTCGAGCCCGCCGACGTCGATGCCCATCTCCAGCGCCGAGGTCGAGATGACGCCGTCGAGCCGGCCTTCGAACAGCGACCGCTCGATCCGCCGCCGCTCCTCGGGCAGGAAGCCGGCGCGGTAGCTCGCCACCCGCGTGGCGAGCTCCGGATCCTCCCGCCGCAGCCAGGAGTAGAGCAGCTCCGTGATGCGCCGCGCCTTGGTGAAGACGATCGTCTTCAATCCCGCCTTGACCAGGCGCACGAAGAGCTGCAAGGCGAGCGTGTAGGGGCTCGCCTCGGGCCGGAACAGCAGCAGGTGCCGGCCCTCGCGCGGCGCGCCGGACTCCTGGATCCAGTGGAACCTGCGGCCGGTGAGCGTCTCGGCGAACTCGCCCGCGTTGGCCGCCGTGGCCGAGGAGGCGATGATCACCGGGTCTCCCCCGACCGAGCGGCAGAGGCGGAGGAAGCGCTGCAACACATGGTGAAAATGGCTGCCGAAGATCCCGCGGTAGGTGTGCAGCTCGTCGAGCACGATCCAGCGCAGGTCGGCCAGGAACGGACCCCAGCCGGTCCAGTGGCCGAGCACGGCGAGGTGGAGCATGTCGGGATTCGAGACGATCACCCGCGGGAAATTCTTGCGGATGGCGGTGCGCTTCGCGGCCGGCGTGTCGCCGTCGTAGATCTCGCACCCGGCGATCTCGGGAGAGAGCCCGGCCTCGGCCGCGAGCTTCGTGAGCTTGCCGCGCTGGTCCTGCCCGAGCGCCTTCAGCGGGAACAGGAAGAGCCCATGCCCGGGGCCGCCGCGGATCGCCTGCTCCAGGGCCGGCACCTGGAAGATGAGCGACTTGCCCGAGGCCGTGGGAGTGGTGACCAGCACGTCCTCGCCCCGGCGCACGGCCGCGATCCCCTCGGCCTGGTGCTTCCACAGCCGGGGCACGCCGCTGCGGCCGAGCGCCTCGGAGAGAGGAGAGGGCAGCGGCGGATCGAGATCCGCGAAGACCTCGGGGCTGCCCGGCAGGTAGGCCGTGTGGACGAGCTGCGGCCCGAGCTTCGCGTCCTGGCGCAGCCCGTCGATCAGGTCGGTCAGGCAGAGGTCGGCGAGGAGCGGGTTACGAAGCATTACCGCCCCAGTGTACCGCGCTCCGGACGATTCGGCTACGGCTCGATGCTGACGCCCGCGGCAGCGGTCCAGGCCTTCTCCTTGAAGACGGGATCGAGGGCGTTCCCCGGCTGGAAGTAGCCCAGGTCGATGAACCACTTCACCCCTTTTGGCGACTCAAGACGGAAATTCATGTCATATTCCCACCCACCATCACTGTTACCGAAGACGTTCTCGCGGAAACGGTAGGTGTGGACTCCCAGGGTCGTCGACTCCGAGATGACGTCTGCTGGATCGATTCCTAGAAGCTTGGCGATTGAGCCCAACAGAGAAGTCCGGTTGTCGATGTACTGCAGGCCGAGATATTCCTTGTTGGAGAGACCCCGGCCCACCGTGCCGTTTCCGCCGGTGCTGATGCTGGAGCCTATGCTGCTCAGGAAGAGCTGGTCATTGGCGAATTTCGCACCCTCGCCGATGTACCCTTCGTTGAAATTCGGCGTTTTGGGATCGTCGCCGTCACCCAATCCGAAGAACGCCGTGAAGGTGCTCACGGGCTTCCGTTTGTTGCCGGCCTGCTCCCAGCGTATCGGGAGCCCCACCGTGAGCAGGCCCACGTCGCCCTTTCCATCCTCGAGCTTGGTGAGGTCAGGGTTGCGCGAGTCCCTTTCGCTCCAGTACCAGGCGAGGCTTCCGGAGAGCGGCATTCTTCGAACCTTAAAGAAACCCTCCAGCCCCGCCGTCTTGTAAAGAAAGCGATTGACCTCCTTCAACTGGCCGTCCCCCGGCACCTTTCCCCCCAGCCGCTCCTCGCCCCGTACGGCTGTCAGGCTTACCCTGCGGAAAAAGGGAACCAGCCGATGGGTTCCGATGTCCTTGACCTGCAGGATGATCGAATCATTGTCCTCGTCATCGTCGTTGGCGATGCCGGTAGCGCTCTCCCGATTAAGGATGTAGGTCGCCTCGAACCACTTCCAGGTGAACTGGAAACCCTCTCCGGCCTCCCGGACCGCGATCCCCTTGGAAGGCTCGGCAAAGGTCCGTTTGCCCAGATTGAGGCTGGTGTCGTTCGTTGCAAAGACGTTGGCCTGGTACTGGGATGCGGTGATCTTGTTGAGGCTCTCGTTCGCGACTCCGAGGTCCCCTGTCTTGTACTGGAGGCTCAGCGACGCATTGGCGCGGTTGCCGAAGGACTGTGTCAGGTCCACGCGTCCTGTGCCGACGTAGTGCCGGGTGACATCCCCCTGGTAGATGCACCTCGGATCGGTGCTAAGCTTGCCGTTGCAGATCTTTTTGGGGACGACATCCGGCTCAGTGATGAGGATGTCGTCCTCGCCCAGAGAGGGGTCGTAGCGGGTGGTCAGGCCCGCCACCCCCTTGAGGACCAGCTTGTCCTCCGGCTCCTGTCTCGCAGCCTTCGGGGTGAGAGCGATGTAGCCGGTCGCCCTTGCCGGTTTTTCAATCTGCTCGAAGAAATCCACGTTGAACGTCAGCAGGTCGTTCGGTGCCCGGTCGACCACGCGGGCGTCGATCACGACCGCATCGTTGGGATTCACCGAGATAGTTCCCGTGCAGTGCCCGGGCTTGTCCGGAATCGGCGTCAGTTTGAGGGCGCCGCCCTGCTGCTCCTCGAAAGCCCTGAGCTCTTGCTCGGCGTCCGGGACGCCACAGGCTTCGAGCTGTAGGACGAAGCTGACTTCGAAAGTGCGATCGGAGGTCG
>JBJMGZ010000552.1:0-4513 GCA_045807605.1 Thermoanaerobaculia bacterium
CGCTCGGCGTGGTGCTCTACGAGATGCTGGCCGGCGTGCGCCCCTTCCGCAGCGGCGAAGGCGTGACCTCGGCGCTGCGCTCCCTCCTGGAGGACAAGCCGGCGCCGCTGCGCAGCGTTGAAATACCCGCGGAGCTCGAGCGCCTGGTCGCGCGGATGCTCGCGAAGCCGCCGGCCGACCGCTACTCCTCGGCGGCCGAGGTCGCGGCGGAGCTGGCCGGCATCCGGAAGGCGCTCGCCGCCGCGGCGCCGTCTCCGCGCCCGGTGCCGGGCCGCCGCGTCTGGCTCGCCGCCGCCGCGGTCCTCGCCGTCGTCCTCGCCCTGGCGGCCGTGGCGCTGCTGCGGCGGCCGGAGCCGCCCCCGGTCCAGCCCGTCTTCACCCGCGTCACCGAGGAGGAAGGGCGCGAGCTCTACCCGAGCCTGGCTCCGGATGGCCGCTTCTTCGTCTATGCCAAGACCGACCCCTCGGGGCAGAAGGACATCTTCCGGCAGCAGGTCGGCAGCGGCGCCGAGCCGCTCAACGTCACCGAAGGCTCGGCGGCGGACGACTCGCAGCCGGCCATCTCTCCCGACGGCCGCTGGATCGCCTTCCGCTCCGAGCGGGACGGGGGAGGGATCTACTTCACCTCGGTCGACGGCGGGCCGGCGCGGTGCATCTCCGACGTCGGCTACAACCCGGCCTGGTCGCCGGACGGCCGCGAGCTCGCCGTGGCCATGGAAGGGATCGTCGATCCCGCCATGCGCAAGGGCATGAGCGAGATCCTGCGGATCGACGTGGCCACCGGCCGCAAGCGCGTCCTCGTCGACGACGACGGCGTGCAGCCGAGCTGGTCGCCGCACGGCCTGCGGATCGCCTACTGGGGGGTGCCCGCCGACAGCGCGCGGCGCATCCTCTGGACGGTGCCGGTCGACGGCGGGAAGCCTCTCCAGGTGCTCGACGACGGCGCCCTGAACTGGAACCCCGTCTGGTCGCCGGACGGCGCCTGGCTCTACTTCGGCAGCGACAGGAGCGGCAGCCTCAACCTCTGGCGGCTGCCGATCGACGAGCGCAGCGGCGAGGTGCTGGGCGAGGCCCAGCCGGTGACGACGCCCTCGACCGCGAGCGGCTTCTGGAGCCTGTCGCAGGACGGCAGCCGCATCCTCTACGCGGCCAACGAGAGCAAGGCCAACGTCGGGCGCTTCCCGTTCGATCCCGTGGGCCTGCGGGCGACCGGGCGCGAAGAGGCGGTCACCCGCGGCTCCCACAGGGTGAGCTCCTGCGCGGTCTCGCCCGATGGGCGCCGGATCGCCTTCCATGCCGCGCTCCCCCGGGAAGAGCTGTTCGTCGCCGGCGTCGACGGCAGCGGCCTGCGGCAGCTCACTCACGACGGGTTCAAGGACCGCCAGCCGGTCTGGTCGCCGGACGGCCGGCGGCTGCTCTTCTACTCCAACCGCGGCGGCCGCTACGAAGCGTGGATCCTGAATGCCGCCGGCGGCGAGCCGGAGCGGGTCCTCCCCGCGGGCCGCAAGCCGGTCATGGTCCCGGTCTGGTCGCCGGACGGCCGCAAGGTGGCCTGCACCTACGACGGCAAGGCGGCGGTGATCGACCTGGCGCAACCGCTGGGCTCCCGCCAGGCGGAGCCGCTCCCTTCGGCGGTGGGCGAGACCTTCTACCCGAGCTCCTGGTCGACCGACGGCCGGAGGCTGGCCGGCAACATGGCGCGGGTCGACGGCTCGGTCCTGGAGGGCATCGGCTTGCATTTGCTCGGTTCGAGCACCTATCTAAGGTGGACGAGCCGCGGATTCAACCCGGTATGGCTGCATGACGGCCGCCGGCTCCTTTACATCGAGGCCGGGAAGATCCTGGCCTTCGACACCCAGACCAATGAGGCGCGGGACATTCTGGTACCCCCGCCGCACTCCGCATATGAGCTGGTGACGACGAGCCCTGATGATCGCAGCCTGTTCGCCGTCCGTGCCGTGGACGACGGCGACATCTGGCTGCTTGCGCTGCGCAACCAACGGGGCGAAGCCCCGAAACAGGAGGAGTAAAGATGAGCTTCAAAGTGAAGGACCTCATGGTCAGCGTCGGACCGCTGCAAAGTGAAGAAGCGAGCACGTGCACCTACTGGACGAGGACCACGGGCGGCGCCGGGTGCGTCGACTCGCTCTTCGATCATGGCACGCGGGCGAAGCACGAGCTCTCCCTGCTCAAGGCGCAGCTCCGGCAGGCGGCAGCGCGGGCCTGAGGCGGGCCTGAGGGAGATGACAAGGCCGGATCAAAGAGTCCGGCCGGGTCCCGGGCGGGTGGCCGGCGTAGCAACGTCGTACCGGCCGCCCGGGTCCGGCAAGGGGCAGGGCGGGGCGTCTACAGGAACCAGCTGAAAACGCGCGCGCGTCCGGCGGGCCGGGTGACCACGGCCTCCTGGCGGGCGCTCTCGTCGCAGAAAAAGCGCACAAAATCCGACTCGGTGAGGATCCCCACCAGCCGCGATGCCTCCAGCACCGGCAGGCAGCCGAACTTGTTCTCGAACATGATCCTGGCGGCCTCGCTCAGGGGGAGGTCCGGATCGGCCGTCTCGACCTCCGACGTCATCACCTCCGCGACCGAAGTCCGCCGCAGGATCTCGCGCATCAGGAAGACCGGCACCTCGGCGCGCTCGATGGGGGAGTGCCGCAGCAGGTCGCGGTGCGACACCAGCCCGACCAGGTCGCCGTCCGCGTCGACCACGGTGAGATGGCGGATGCCGCGGTCGTTCATCAAGTCATAGACCTTCTCGACGGTGTCGTCCGGCTGGACGCTCAGGACCACCTCGGTCATCAGGTCGCGCACTCTGAGGTTTTTCATCGGCTTTCTCCCGAGCGGCTTCCTCCCGCTCATGGGGTTCATTCTGCGGGAGCGGCGCCGGTGTGTAACCACCCGGCGGGGCGGTTTTGCGGGCGGGGCTAGCGAGGGCTGAGGGGGACGGGCCGCCGTGAGCGTCTTTGTTTCTTAGCATGCGCTCCAGGAATCGACTGGAAATCTGGTGGCAACGTTTCGGGTCCGGCTCCCCGCGGAACGGAGACTCCGCCCTGGTGGGCGAGCTGGCGCGCCGCGGGGTGGAGTGCCACCCCCTCCCTCAACCCTGCGCGGCGCCCTCGGGACCGGGGCTCCTCGTCTTCGACGGCTGCGGTCCTGGCCTCCATCCTGGCCTCGCCGACTCCGTGCGCGACCTCAGCCGGCGCGGCGAGGAGCGGCTGATCGCCGTGGCCCTGCACCGCGAGGCGCTGGCCCGGGGCTCGGGCTGGCAGCTCCTCCAGGCTGGCGCGTCGGAGGTCCTCGCCGCCTCGGATCCCGCCGAAACCGCCGAGGTGATCGCCGCCCGCTTCGAGCGCTGGGAGGAGGTCGACCGCCTCGCCGGCTCGTCCCTGGTGACCCGCAACCTCGTGGGCCGCAGCCTGGCTTGGCGGTCCGTGCTGCGCCAAGTGGTGGAGGTGGCCCGCTTCAGCGCCTCGTCGGTCCTGCTCGGCGGCGAGAGCGGCACGGGCAAGGAGCTGGTCGCCCGGCTCATCCACACTCTCGACGCCCGCGAGGACAAGCGCGACCTGGTCGTCCTCGATTGCACCACGATCGTGCCCGAGCTGTCGGGCAGCGAGTTCTTCGGCCACGAGCGGGGCTCGTACACCAGCGCGGTCGCGGCCCGCGACGGCGCCTTCGCCCTCGCCGACGGCGGCACGCTCTTCCTCGACGAGGTGGGGGAGCTGCCGCCGCGCCTCCAGGCCGAGCTGCTGCGCGGGGTGCAGGAAGGCACCTACAAGCGCGTGGGGAGCAACGCCTGGCAGAAAACGCGCTTCCGGCTCGTCTGCGCCACCCACCGCGACCTCCTGGACGACGTGGCGGAGGGGCGGTTCCGGCGCGACTTCTACTACCGGATCGCGGCCTGGACCTGCCGCCTGCCGCCGCTGCGCGAGCGCCGCGAGGACATCCCGCTCCTGGTCCGCTGCTTCCTGGCCGAGCGCTACGGCGACGAGGCTCCCGAGGTCGATCCCGAGGTCCTGGACCTCCTGCTCGCCCGCGACTACCCGGGCAACGTGCGCGACCTGCGGCAGCTCGTGGGTCGCATCGTGCACCGGCACGTGGGCAAGGGACCGATCACCCTGGGCGACGTGCCCGAGGAGGAGCGCCCGCAGAGTGGGGATGGGCGGCCGGCGAGCGCCGATGGCTTCGACGGCGCCGTCCGCCTGGCGCTCGCCCGCGGCCTGGGCCTCAAGGAGATCGGCAACCTCGCGGCCGACACCGCGGTGCGCCTCGCCCTGGCCGAGGAGGGGGGCAGCCTCCAGCGCGCCGCCGACCGCCTCGGGGTCACCGACCGGGCGCTCCAGATGCGGCGGGCGGCGCAGCGGCCCTCTACGCGCCAACTTGGCCGCGCGGATGACGGGTAGAGCCCTCTACCTGCCGGGTAGCCGTAGCTACCCCTTGGGTAGACCCCTCTACCCGCCGGGGGAACGCTTCCCCCTCTGGGTAGACCCCTCTACCCGCCGGGTAGACATGGCTA
>JBJMGZ010000553.1:0-3243 GCA_045807605.1 Thermoanaerobaculia bacterium
ATGCCGTCGCCCCTGCGGGGCTTAGGGGTGTTTTTGTTGCCCCAACCCCGGGCTGTAGCCCGGGGCTACATGCCGTCGCCCCTGTGGGGGCTTACTGCTCAAGGCAAAGATGTGTTTAACGGTATTGGGTGAAACCCAGGCTAGACGGGGTCAGCCACTACAGGGCTGTGTGAGGTCACTATTTGTGACCTCAAGCTGCAGGCTTCTAGCCTAGCTGAACTTCCCTCCGCACTCGGGGCAGAACTTGGGGCTCCCCTCGACCTCGTGGCCGCAGTCGCCGCAGCGGCGTTTGGCCGAGGTCGGGGTGCCGCATTCAGGACAGAACTTGGCGTTGCCCACCTTGGCGCCGCAGGCGGTGCAGGCCACTCCCTTGACCTCTCCCAGGTCGCGCCCCTTCATCCAGTCCACCTGTTGCGCCTTCTCGAAGGCCTGCTGCCGGGCGGCCTCGGCCTGGGCGGAGGCGATCTCCTCGTCCATGTCGGGCGCGCACCTCTCGCAGAGCTGCGCCTTGTTGTTGAAGCAGATGGGCTCGCAGACATACTGGCCGCAGCGGGTGCACTGCTTGAACATCGGACGGATCTCGGCCACGGCTTCCCGCAGGGCGGCGTCGTGCGCCGGCCCGCCCACCGCCCGCTGGATCTCGTAGGCGGTGTCCGCCGCCTTGCCGAACAGCCCTCCGAAGAGATTGCCGGCCACCTGCGCGGCCGACGCGGCCATGCCCATCTTCGAGGACCGGAAGGTCGACATGTAGCCGTTGCCGCACTTCTCGCAGTAGAACTTGAACTGGTAACCCCGGTCGGTCGAAAGATCTTCGTAGTTCCCTGTGAACTCGACGGTGGGCATGAGGCTTCCTCTTGGTACGTGTGTGTGGAGAGGCGTATGGTAGCACCGAATCCATGGACCGAAAACGCAGACTCCTTCTGCTCCCGCTGATCCTGGCGCTCCTCGTGCGCCTCGCCCACTGGTGGGCGGTCCGCGACGAGCCGTTCTTCGCCTGGCTGGTCATGGACAGCCAGGAGTACGACCGCTGGGCCCAGGGCATCGCGGCCGGCGACTGGCTCGGCTCGCAGGTCTTCTTCCAGGCCCCGCTCTACCCCTACGTCCTGGGAGCGTTCTACGCGGTCTTCGGCCGGAGCCTCGACGCCGTCTACCTGGCCCAGATCGGCCTCGCGGTCGCAGGGTGCTGGGCGCTCTACCGCGCCGGCCGGGAGATGGGCGGCGAGCGGGTGGGGCTGGCCGCCGCCGGGCTGGCCGCGTTCTACGGCCCTTTCGTCTTCCACGACATCCATCTCCTCAAGGAATCGCTGGCCGTTTCGGTGACCTGCTTCCTGCTCTGGGCCCTCACAGATAAACGCTGGCTCGTCGCCGGGCTCCTGCTGGGCGTGCTCGCCCTGCTGCGGGAGAACGCGCTGCTCCTGCTCCCGTTCCTTCTTCCGCTGGCCGCGGGCAAGGGCTTCGTCCGCAAGAGCGCCGCGCTGGCGGCGGGGCTGGCGCTTGCGCTGCTGCCGGTAGCCATCCGCAACGGCATCGTGGGCGGCGACTTCCTGCCCACGACCTTCCAGGGCGGAGTGAACTTCTACATCGGCAACAACCCCGAGGCGGACGGGACCTACCGGCCGATCGTGCCAGGCAAACAGATCCCGGCGCTGGAGCGGCAGGAGCCGGTGCGGGTCGCGGAGCGCGAGCTCGGCCGGAAGCTCTCCCCCGCCGAGGTCTCATCCTTCTGGATGGGCAAGGCCGTGGCCTGGGCCGCGGACCATCCCGGCGCCTTCCTGCGCCTCCAGCTCCGCAAGCTCGGCATGTTCTGGAGCTGGTACGAATGGCCAGACGCGGTGGACTACTACTGGGTGCGCGGACGCTCGCCCGCCCTGCGCTGGCTGGCTCCCGTCGAATTCGGCGCCGTGACGCTGCTCGCGCTCGCCGGGCTCTGGATGATCAGGAAGAACCCCGGCCCGTTCGCTCCGGCCCTGCTCTTCGGGCTGGGCTGGATGCTCTCGACCGTGATCTTCTTCCTCTTCTCCCGCTACCGGCTGCCGGCGGTCCCGGCGCTGATGCTGCTCGCCGCCATCCCCCTGGCCCGCATGAACCGGAGGACAGTCGTCGCGGGGGCGGCAGTCCTGATCCTCCCGCACCTGGCCGGGTTCGAGCCGCGGCTCGACCTGGTGCACTACAACCTGGGCAGAATCGAGGACGAGCGGGGCAACCCGGATGCCGCCCGCGAGCATTACAAAGCGGCGTTCGTCCTGAACCCGGAGGACTTTCTCGCCTGCCTGAACCTGGGCAACCATGCGGCCCGGAGCGGCGACTGGCTCACCGCGCTCCGTTTCTACATGCGGGCGGAGGCCTTGGAGCCGACGTCCGACGACGTCCAGAGCAACCTCGGAGGCGTCTACCTGGCGATGGGGCAGCTCGACGAGGCCGAGGCGCGCTTCGATCGGGCTCTCGCTTTGAACCCGGAGAACCCGTCGGCCCTTCACAACAAGGCACTTCTCGAGCGCCTGCGGCTCAGCGGGGCGCCCTAGAGACGGGCAGGAACTCGAAGATCAGGTTGCTCTGGTTCTCGAAGCGCAGCTCGAAGAGGTCGGGCCGCGCCTGGATCCAGTCCACCTCCCGCGGGAACTTCACCTGCGGGAAGCGGTGCAGGAAGACCCAGCGCACCCGCTGCTTGTAGAGGTTCTCCAGCCAAGCCTGGGGATCGGGATCGACCCGCGGATCGCAGCCCGGGTAGTCGGTGGCGCGGCGAGAGTCCTGGCGGTTGATGTTGACGTAGATCGCCCGGCGCTCCAGGCGCGTGCCCATGACCGGGTAGACGAAGAAGTTGCTGGGCGAGCCGACCACCGCGACCGTGCCGTCGCCGCCGTTCTTCTCCAGCCAGCCGTAGGCCGGCGCCCAGAGGAAGGCCGCGATCTTGTGGGTGGTGTACTCCATGCGGAAGGCGCGGTCCCGGTCCGTCACCCGGTAGCGGGCGAGGGCGGGAGAGAGAAGGAGGCAGAGCGCCAAGCCGGCCAGCGCCAGCTCCCGAGTGCGGCGGCGGGTGAACGATTGGAACCCGGGGAAGAGCGCCCAGGCGATCAGGCCGGCGTCGATCAGGCCGAGCGCGAGCCGGACCGTGCGTGTCATGTCCGAGTGGAACATGATGAGGTCCTGGATGCAGAAGAGCAGGGCCACGGCGCGCAGCGCCGGCTCGGGCACCCAGCGCTCCCCCAGCACCACCGCGCCCGCGAACAGCAGGGCGATGGCCCC
>JBJMGZ010000554.1:0-5411 GCA_045807605.1 Thermoanaerobaculia bacterium
CAGCAGCGGCGTCGTCAGGCGGTCGCCGGCCGCGGCCGTGAGCTCCGCCTCCTTGCGGAGGCGATCGCCCGAGCGGCGGTAGACCCTCACCACGCTCCGGGAGAGATCGACGGTCCAGTACTCCCGAACGTCCAGAAGCTCGTACCGCTCCAGCTTGAGCCCCTCGGCGATCCGGCGCGTCGAGGTGGAAAAAACCTCGATGACCAGGTCGGGCGCGCCCTGGACGTTCTTCTCCTTGAGGACGGTCAGCCTCTCGTTGGAGATGAACAGGAGGTCGGGCCGGACGATGTCGTGCCTGGAGAGCAGCACGTCCACGGGGGCAAAGAGGACCCGGCCGACACGGTTCTGCCCGAGAGAAGCGCGGATCCAGAGGTATAGCTGGCCGAGGATCACCTGGTGCCACGGGAAGGGGACAGCCGTCACGTAGTGCTGTCCATCCAGGATCTCGTGGCGCCTTCCGTCGTCCGGGAAGCGCACGTAGTCCTCGTAGGTGAGCTTGCGGTGGGCCTTGTCTCGAATCGCCATGTGGATCGCGCCTGGGAGCGGGCGCGCTCGACATCTTAGCACGCGCCGGTTCTTCCTCTTCCAGGGTCCTCCAGTATCCTTTCCCGCATCGCAAGGCCCTGAAACACCTCTCCCCTGTGGACGGGGCTCTCCCGGAGCTGGATGGGGGCCTCCCCCATCCGGACAGGCGCTTCCCTTTCGAGATGGGGGTGATCGCCTGCAGGATGGGGCAGTCCTCCGACGAGATCGGAGAGCCTCCCATCCCGCTGGGCACGATCCGGATCAAGTCGGGGGCAACCCCCATCTGGATGGGGACGGTCGTGATCTCTCTCCAGGAGCCCCTGTTGCGATGGGGGAGCTCGCCATCCGGATGGGGGACTCGCCTGGCTGGATGGCGCTCTCCCCCATCCGGCTCCGGGCGAGCCCCTTCGGGATGGGACTCGCCCCCGAACGTCTTCACGCCTCCCGGAGCGCTTCGGGGGTGAGCCCCGCGGCGGATTCGAGGTGCGCGATGGCCGGGAGGATCTCGTCGGCCAGGATACAGTCGATCGCCACCGCGACTTCGGCCTCCACGGTCGAGATCTCCCCGGCCCGCTCGCGGGCTCCCGGCTCCTGGAGATGGCTGCGCAGGACCAGGAGACGCCTCTTGATCTCCCGCAGCTCGAGCGTGAGGCCGCCCAGGCCGTCCTGCACGTCCCCCACTTCCGTCCTCGGACGGATCTCCAGCCTCTCGTCCGTCAACCTCACCCTCACCTCCTGGCCGTCCTCGAACCGGAAACGCTCCAGGTCCGCCCGGCTCAGCCCCGACAACGGCAGCTTCAACGACCGCTTGCCTGCCCTCAACCGCGTCACAAACAACCGGCTCTCCTGGTCTGGCATGTAGATCTCCCTTTGTTGGGTTGTTTTCTACATGGTGCATGTCTTTTTGTCAAGGATTGCGGACACGTCCCCCCTCTCCCGGGGGAAGGGAGGGCGATGGGAGAGGGGGACAGGGGGTGAGGTCGCTACGGAACCTGGAACGACGGCGGAGGCGTGAACAGCGCGTTCAGGTCATACTCGGCGCGCCGCAGGTGGTCGGCAACTTCCTGGAGCATCGCGGGCGTCACCAGCCGCAGGTCGAAGCACTCCCGCAGCACGATCACCGAGGCGTAGGCCTCCATGCCGATCTTGAGACTCTGGAAGACCTGGATCGCTTCCAGCGCCTCCTCCTTCGCCTCCACCCATCTCCCGCGACGGAGAAGGGCTTCGGCTAGGTCGAGAGATGCGATCGCTGAGTGATATTTTCGACCCAGTTCAAGAAAATCCTGCTTCACCTCGCGGAAGATCTCCTCCGCGCGTGCGAACTTCCCCTCCGCGATATCCAAGCGGCCGTCCACCCCCCGGAGCCGGATCTGGTCCATCCGGCCCTTGCCCCAGGAGAGCTCCCGGCTCCGTTCGAGCCTCAGCCTCTTGGCTTCCTGATAACGGCCGGCATTGACCAGGCAGAATAGCTCGTTGTGCGCGGCGCTGTAGTGGAGGTCGGGGTCGCGCTTCGGGTCGAGCAGCGCCCTCCCCCGGCGCAGGAGCTCGATCGCCTCGTCGATCCTGCTCTCATAGTTGAGATAGAGCCCTTTGAGGATCAGCGTGCGGCCGGCGAGGTGATCCATCCTCTTGCGGCGGTAGAAGCAGTAGACCTTGGTGAGCTTGAGGAGCGCAACCGTGAACTGGCGGCGGTCGGCGGCCAGAGAGGCCTCCAGCTCGGTCACGCGGACCTCCAGGAGCTCGTCCCGGGTGCCCAGCTCGAACATCCGCCGGCCCAGAGCCAGCGCTTCCGCGGCATCCATATACCTGTCCGCCACCCGCAGGGCGTTGCCCAGCTCGGCCCAGGCGCGGCAATGGACGTCCGCCACGTGCGCGACGCCATGATCGCAGGCGTCGAGCGCCTGGGCCTGCTTCACGGCAAGGTCGGCAAGCTGCACCATCTCCCACGGCTTGTCGTGACGGACGGCCCAGCTTCGGGCCAGAAGAGCGTCGATCAAGGCGAGCTGGTCCGTTTCCATGGGCAGCTCCGCGATGGCTGTCATGCCGCCCTGGGCGAGGATCGCCTCCAGCCGCCCGGCTTCGGCCTTTCTCTGCTGCAGGCTCTTTTCGCGCCCGAGCGCAGCCTGAAAAGCGCGCTCGATGGCATCGTCATACCGGTCTTCGGGCACGGAGTCGGGATTCGCCAACTGCTGCATGGCCTCGGCCACGACGGCCGCGCAGGGAGGGCAGGGGAGGAGCAGGTGGCGGACGACCTCGCGCATCCGCGGATCGGGAAGCCCGCCGCGGACGAGCGCCGCCAGCTCTTCGGAGCCGGGGTGATCGGTCAAGGTTCAATCTCCTTTCGCCGGTCCATTGTCTCACAGCAGGGCAGGGCGAAGGGAGCCCTCCCCCCGAGCAGAGGGAGGGACAGAGAGCTAGCCGTTCGGGTCCGAGCCGTAGCCGGCATCCCCGCAATTGTCGGTGCAGGCGGGCTGGACGGGATCAGGCCCCTGGGGCCACAGCTCCTGGAGCCACTCCCAGACGACGCTGAAGAAGCCGGCGGAGCTGGTCCCGGTTTCGCCTCCAAGCCAGGCGGAAGCGGGGACGGGCAGAGCGATCCCCACCAGGACGGCGAGGAGCAGCCCCGACGCGGCACGGCGGACGGACTTCCTAGACATGAATCCTCCTCTTTCCGCAGGACGGACCGGCGCCGGCATGGCTCCGCCCGCCCGCGTTCCAAAGCTTCCGATGCCAGGTTCGGGGACAGTCTCGCATAGACGTAAGCCGCTGCTCGCTCGCGACTTAGCGCAGATTGACGCCCCTTTTCCTCCATCTCGATTCTACCAGCAACGGTCTCTCCTGGACTGAGACATTGCGATTTCATGCGACGCAGAGCTTCTGTTCGCGCAAGGACATCCCGGAAACACGCAAAAGGCACGTTCTACGGACAGCTTTCTGCGGCATCCATGCAGAAAGGGTCTAGACAGGTCTGATATGCGGAATCTACACTTCACGCCGTCAGCAAAGGAATGATCCATGAGAGACACTCATCGTTCCCGCCGCCAGTCCAACGCCACCGGGAGAGATCCTCTTCTAGTGCGGGTGGGAGGCCGAATCCGGACGCTGCGCAAGGCCCGGAAGTGGGCGCGGGTCCATCTGGCCCGGCGCCTGGGAGTTCCGCACGGCCGGGTGGCCCACTGGGAGCGCGGCGAGACCCAGCCGCCGCTGGCGATGCTGCTGGCGCTGGGTCGAGTGCTGGAGGTGTCGATCGAGGAGCTGGCGAGCGTCGATCCCCAGAAGACGGATGACCCTTCCGGAGCCATTCCGGCCCGGAGATCCTGAAAGGAGATGTAGATGGACAGCAACACGCAGAGCGTCAAGACCCAGGCGAAACCGGCGGTGCCGCCGGCCTGGCCCGCCTGGTCCGCCGTCGTGACGGACGGCGGGCCGGTGAAGATGTACCTCAAGCCCGAGCGCGTGCAGATCATGCTGCTGCTGCAGGCGCTGCCGGGCTGGCAGGTGCTGCCGAACGGCCGCGTGATCGACCGGGTGCGGCAGTTCCCGAGCACGGAGCTCGCGATGGTGTACGCCGCCTTCTCGGAGAGGCTGGCGCGCGGGGTGAAGATGCCGATCTCCATCCACGTGGCGGACCGGGTGGTGCTGCTGACGCTGCGCAGCCCGAGCCGTCACGGCCGTCTCGAGCCGCTGACCGAGCGCGTGCTCGACCTCGCCCGCCAGCTCGGGTAGACCGGAACCAATAACCAGGGACTCGGGATGGTCCCCATTCAAGGAGAAAGACCATGGCCACGAACACCGCTTATGCGAAGCTGATCCGCGAGGGCGAGAGCCTGCAGGGCTCCTGCTCCGAGAACAAGCCGGCGCTGGAGGGGGTCGACCCCCTGCTGGGGAATCTCTCCACCTCGCTGGACACCCTCAAGACCCTGAAGACCCGCCAGGAGCAGATGGAGGGCAGCCGCCAGGAGACGACCCAGCTTCTCCAGCAGGCTGCCGAGCAGGTCCGCGAAGCGATCCGCCGGCTGCGCGGCTTCGTGAAGGCGCAGATCGGCACGAAGAGCGAGCGCCTGCCGCAGTTCGGCGTCGCGCCGATCCGCGGCCGCAGCGTGCGGCGGCCGGCGCTCAAGCAGGCGGCGCCGGAGCCGCAGGCGACGGAGTAGGAAGGAGCAGGGAAGCCCTCTCTGCCCGGTTCTTTGAAAACTGATGCACGCGAAGCAACTCTTGGGGGCGCGCCCGGCCGGCGCGCCCCCCTTTTTTTCAGAGCAAGGGGATCAACTCCGCAGCGACGGCGGAGCCGTGAGCGGCGCGTTCAGCTCGGACTGCGCGCGCCGCAGGCGGTCGGCGACTTCCTGGATCACCGCGGGGGTCACGATCCTCCTCTCGAAACATTCCCGCAGCAGGATGACCGAGGCGTAGGCCTCCGGCCCGAGGTTGAGCGTCTTGAAGAGCTGAACCGCTTCCAGCGCCTCTTCCTTCGCCTCCACCCATCTGCCGCGGCGGAGCAGGACTTCGGCCAGGTCGAGCGAGGCGACCGCCGAGTGGTTGGGTCGGCCCAGCTCGAGGAAGCCCCGCTTGACCTCGCGGAAGATCTCCTCGGCGCGCGCGTACTTGCCCTCCGCGACGTCCAGCCGGCCGTCCACGGCCCGCAGCCGGACTTCGCTCACCCGGCCCGTTCCCCAGGAGAGCTCCCGGCTGCGCTCGATCCTCAGCCTCCTGGCTTCGTGGTAGCGGCCGGCGTCGACCAGGCAGAGCAGCTCGTTGTGGGCCGCGCTGTAGTGGAGGTCGAAGTCGCTCTTCGGGTCGAGCAGCGCCCTGCCCTGGCGCAGGAGCTGGATCGCCTCGTCGATCTCGCCCGCGTAGTTCGTGTAGAGCCCCTTGAGGATCAGCGTGCG
>JBJMGZ010000555.1:0-10907 GCA_045807605.1 Thermoanaerobaculia bacterium
CGTACGCCAGGTCGAGATAGAGGAGCATGAAGACGCCCGTCTCGGCATCGAGGCCCATGAGCGCGATCATGCCGACCCACACCGCGATCGACACGTTGTAGCCGAGGAAGTACAGGAGCCAGATGGCGCCGATGGCCGAGAACGGCACGGCCAGCATGACTACCATGGCCTTGAACGGCGAGCGGGTGTTGGCGTAGAGCAGGACGAAGATCAGCGCCAGCGTGATCGGCACCACCACCTTGAGGCGCTGGCGCACCCGCACCATGTTCTCGTACTGGCCGCTCCACTGCAGCGAGTAGCCCGCGGGCAGGTCCAGCCGCTGCAGCACCGCCTGCTTGGCCTCCTCCACGTAACCGCCGATGTCCCTACCGTCGACGTCGACGTACACGTAACCGGCCAGGAAGCCGTTTTCGTCCCGCAGCATCGACGGCCCCTGGGAGAGCTGGACGTCCGCCACCTGGGCCAGGGGGACCTGGGCGCCGGTGGGCGTGGCCACCAGCACGCGGTCCAGGCGGGCCGGCTCGTCGCGCAGCTCGCGCGGGTAGCGGACGTTGACCGGGTAGCGCGCCCGCCCTTCGATCGTGGTGGTGACGTTCTCGCCGCCGATGGCCGTGGCGATCACCATCTGGAGCTGCCCGATGGTCAGGCCATAGCGGGCAAGCTGGTCGCGCCGCGGCACGATGTCCACGAAGTAGCCGCCGGCCACCCGCTCGGCATAGACGCTGCGGGTGCCCCGCACCCCCCGGAGGATCCCCTCCAGCTCCGTGCCGATGCGCTCGACCTCGCGCAGGTCCGCGCCGAAGACCTTGACGCCGACCGGCGTGCGCACGCCCGTGGTCAGCATGTCGATGCGCCCCTTGATGGGCATCGTCCAGGCGTTGGTGGCGCCCGGCGCGCGCACGGCGCGGTCCATCTCGTCGATCAACTCCTCGTAGGAGATGCGGTCGGGCCAGAAGGGGCGGAAGAGGGGCTTCGCCCATCCGGGGGTCCAGCCGGAGTACCAGCGCTCCTTCGGCCGCCATTCGCCTTCCGGCCTGAGCACGATCGTGGTCTCGAACATGGAGAACGGCGCCGGGTCCGTGGAGGTGTCGGCGCGGCCGGCCTTGCCAAAGACCCGCTCGACCTCGGGGAAGCTCTTGAGCACCCGGTCCTGGGCCTGCAGCAGCTCCTGCGCCTGGGCCACGGACACGCCCGGCAGGGTGGTGGGCATGTAGAGGATCGTCCCCTCGTGCAGCGGGGGCATGAACTCGGAGCCCAGCTTGAAGTAGACGGGGACCGACACCGCCACCAGCGCCAGCGCGCCGGCGATAGGGACCCACGGCCGCCGCAGCACGAAGCGGCAGGCCGGCTCGTAGACCCGGAAGATGGCCCGGCTGATCGGATGGCGCTCTTCGGAGTGGTAGGTGCCCACGGCCGCGCCCGTGGCCAGGCGCGCCAGCCAGCGCGGCCGGAAGGTGAAGGGGTCCATGCGGGCGAAGAGCATGCGCAGGGCCGGGTCCAGGGTGATGGCGAGCAGCGCGGCTACCGCCATGGCCAGGTTCTTCGAGTAGGCCAGCGGCTTGAAGAGGCGCCCCTCCTGGTCCACCAGGGCGAACACGGGGAGAAAGGCCACGGCGATCACCAGCAGCGAGAAGAAGACCGACGGCCCCACCTCCTGCAGCGCCTCCAGGCGCACTTGATGGAAGTCCCCCTTGCGGCCGCCCGCCTGCCAGTGGTGGAGCTTGTTGTAGGCGTTCTCCACTTCCACGATGGCGCCGTCCACGAGCACGCCGATCGAGATCGCGATGCCCGCGAGCGACATGATGTTGATCGTCACCCCCGAGTAGTACAGGGGGATGAAGGAGAGGAGCACCGAGATCGGGATGGTCACGATGGGCACCACCGCCGAGGGGATGTGCCAGAGGAAGATGAGGATGACCAGCGAGACGATGATCATCTCCACGACCAGCTCGTGCCGGAGCGTTTCGAGCGCGCGCTCGATCAGATCCGAGCGGTCGTAGGTGGTGGCGATCTCCACCCCCTCGGGCAGGCCGGACTCGAGGTCCCGGAGCTTGGCCTCGACCCGGCGGATGACGTTCAGGGCGTTCTCGCCGTGGCGCATGACCACGATGCCGCCCACGTGGTCGCCCAGGCCGTCCAGATCGGAAACGCCGCGGCGGATCTCGGGCCCCAGGTCCACGTGCGCCACGTCGCGCAGCAGCACCGGCACGCCGCCGGGTCCCACCTTGAGGACGATCTGGCCAAAATCCTCGGGACTCTTCGCGTAGCCCCGGCCGCGCACCATGTACTCGGCGCCGCTCCACTCGATGAGCCGGCCGCCCACCTCGTTGTTGGACTCGCGCAGCGCCTGCACCACCTCGTCCAGCGGGATGCCGTAGGCCGCCAGCCGGTTGGGATCGACCGTCACCTGGTACTGCTTGACGAAGCCGCCGATGGCCGCGACCTCGGCCACGCCGGGCACGGACTGGAGGGCGTAGCGCAGGGTCCAGTCCTGGTAGGAGCGCAGGTCTTCGAGCGAGTGCGTGCCGGAGCGGTCGACCAGAGCATACTGGTAGATCCAGCCCACTCCGGTCGCGTCGGGGCCGAGCTCGGTCTGCACCCCCTCCGGCAGGCGGGACTGGATCTTGGAGAGGTACTCCAGCACCCGCGACCGCGCCCAATAGAGATCGGTGCCGTCCTGGAAGACCACGTACACGTAGGAAAAGCCGAAATCGGAGTAGCCCCGCACGGCCTTCACCCGCGGCGCGCCCAGGAGAGCGCTGACGACGGGATAGGTGACCTGATCCTCGACGATGTCCGGGGAACGATCCCATTTCGAGTAGACGATGACCTGGGTGTCCGACAGGTCGGGCAGGGCGTCCAGGCGGATGACCCGGAGCGTCCAGACGGAGAGCGCGGCCACGGCGCCGACGCCGAGCAGCACGATCCAGGGGTTCCTGGCCGAGAAGGCGATGATGCGGCGGATCACTTTGCGCCTCCCTCCGGCGTGTGGCCGTTCATGCCGGCCACGGCGGCGCGCAGCCGCGACTCCGAGTCGAGCAGGAAGTTGGCGCGCACCGCCACGCGCTCGCCCGCGTCGAGCCCGGACAGGATGAGGGACTGGCCGTCCCCCCGTGTGCCCACCTGGACCTGCCGCGGCTCGAAGCCGGTGGCGGTCTGCACGAAGACCACCTGCCGCACGCCGGTGTCGATGACCGCGGAATCCGGCACGACCACCCCTGCCGGCGAAGGCAGCTCGGGGGTGACGTCCACGTACATCCCGGGCTTGAGGTGGAGGCCGGGGTTGGACAGCTCGATCCGCACCTTGACCGTGCGGCTCTCGGGATCGAGGAACGGATAGATGAAGGCCACCCGCCCGCTGCGGGTGGCGGCCGGGTCGTAGGGGAGATGGAGCGAGACCCTCTGGCCCACGGCGAGCGCGCGGCTCTCGTACTCGTAGAAGTCGGCCTCCACCCAGACCCGGGACAGATCGGTCACGGTGAGGAGGTCCATGCCTGGACCGATCTCCATGCCCTCGAAGATCTCCTTGCCGGTGACGTAGCCCGACGCGGGCGAGACCAGGGTGACGGTGCGCTGCGGCCGGCCCGTGCGGTCGAGCTGATCGATCAGGCTGCGGGGAACGTCGAGCAGCTCCAGGCGGCGGCGGGCCGCGGTCAGGAGGTCCTCGCCGCCGCGCCGCACCTCGGGAAGCTGCGAGCCGGAGAAGCGCTCCGCGGCCTCGCGGGCGCGCAGGTACTCCTCCTGGGTGGCCAGCAGCTCGGGGGAGTAGATGGCGAGCAGCGGCTGGCCCCGGCGCACGGCCTGGCCGGTCGAGTTGACGTAGAGCTTCTCGACCCAGCCGGAGATCTTGGTGTGGACGTGGCGGATGCGCGACTCGTCCGCGGCCACCAGGCCCACGGTGCGGGTGGAGCGGGAGAGGGTGCGGCGCTCGGCCACGGCGGTCTGCACGCCGGACAGCCGGATGGCCTGTTCGTCCATCTCCACCGGCGCCATGCCCGGAACGGAGCTCCGGGCGTCCCGGGCCTCGTCCTCGTAGACCGGGATGTAGTCCATGCCCATGGCGTCCTTCGCCGGCACCGGCGAGGTCACCTGGGGGTCCATGGGGTTGCGGTAGTAGAGGATCTTCCTCTCGCCCTGGTCACCGCCTCTCGCGGCCTCGGCCCTCCGAGCTCCGGCCTTCTCCGTGGGCACCAGGCGCATGCCGCAGATCGGGCAGTCGCCCGGCTTGTCGGAGACGTAGTCCGGGTGCATGGGGCAGTGGTACTGGACGCCCGCCTGGGCCGCGTCGTCGCGGCAGGCTCCGCAGAGGCCGGCCACGACCAGCAGGGCGAGGAGCGGCAGGAGCGCCAGCAGGGTCTTCTTGCGGGTGAATCTCATGGCATCTCCTTTGATTCGACGGCCGGGAGCAGCCGCTGCAGCCCGGCCCAGGCGGTATAGAGATCGGCTTCGCGGCGGGCGAGCTGCACCCTCGCCTCCAGCCAGAGGCCGAAGTCCTCGACCACGGTGGAGAAGTCGCCGCGCGCCGCCAGGTACGAGGAGCGCGCGGCGTCCAGGGCGGTGCTGCTCTGGGGCACGATGGCCTCGCGGAAGCGCACGATCTGGCGCTCGGCCTGCTCCCGCCGGGCGGCCAGGCGGGCGGCCTCGGAAAGGGCCATGACCTCGGCGTCGCGCACCTCCTGGCGGGCCATCTCCAGCTCGCGCTCGGCGGCGCGGATCATCGGCTCCTGCTTGTCCTTCTTCCAGAACGGGAGCTCGACGCCGAAGCGGAGGGTCAGGACCGGCCCGAGCGAGCCGCGGGCGGCGAGCCCCGCCGAGGGGGAGAAGTCGGGCTTCAGGTCCAGCCGCGCCACGGCCAGCCGCTGCTCGGCGAGCGTCACGGCGGCGCGGGCTGCCTGCACGTCGGCGGAATCGGCGACCGTGGCGGCGAGCTCCTCCTCGGAGAGCTTGGGAAACGAGGCCTGGGGGAGCTCCGTCACCTCGCCGAGCGGCGCGCCGGGACGGCCGAGCCAGCGCCCGAGCTCCGCCACCATGGCAGCGCGCTCGGCGGCCAGGTCGTCCAGGTCCTCGCCGAGGCGGCTGACCTCGAGCTGGGCCTTGAGGACGGCCTCCTGCTCGGTGGCGCCCGACGCGTAGCGGCTGCCGGCCGTGGCGGAGAGCATGTCAACGAGCTCGTGGGCGGCGGCGAGGAACTGGCGCTCGCGGTCCATGGCGTAGATCCGGGCGTAGAGGGTGCGCACCTCGGAGGCGATGCGCGCCTCCAGGGCGGCGGCGCAGGCGGCGCGCATCGCGGTTTCGGCGACGGCGGCCTCGCCGCGGGCGCGGCGCTTGCCGGGATAGGGGAGCGGCTGGCGGAGCTCCACGCCGATCATCGACATGGGCATCTCGCCGACGGTCCAGTCGGGGAACTCCTCGTTCTGGAGCATCCCCTCGACCATGGGATCGGGCAGGGCGGTGGCGGGCCGCTCCATCTCGCGGGCGGCGGCCAGGCTCTCGCGGAGAGCGGCCAGGGCGGGCGAGCCGGCCAGGGCGGCCCGCACCAGCTCGTCCGGAGACGGAGCCCGGTCCTGGGCTTTCAGGCTCGCCGCGGACACAAGCGTGGCGAGCAATCCAATCCAAACTGCAAATCGGCGCATGACTCCTCCAGGGCGCGTTTCAGGGACGGTCCTCCCCTCGAGGGAGGCCGCTGGATACACTGCTCCTGGGAAGCTTTAAATCAGGAAGGCCGCGAAGAGAGTGAAGAGGCCGACCCCCTGGATGACCGCTGGCGCGGTCTCCGGTCCGGTTGCGGGATGAATCCGGACCGGGAAGGGGGTCGGCGTATCCGCGGCAGGTGCCGCGGCGATGGCAGGACCGGGCGGCGGTGCCGGCACCGGGAGGTGCGGCACCGGTACGCCAGATTGCTGGCAGCAATCCATCCCGAGCTCCTCGCAGGCCGCCAGAGCGGCCCTCTCGTCCATCGGGCAGACCTCCTCCGCGCAGAGGGGGACACCCAGCAGCAGGACGAGCGCACCGATCAGAGAGACGGAGGAGAGAGTGCGGAGGTAGCCGGGACGACTGGCCATGGCGTCATGGTACTCCCGGGAGGCAGTGAGTGCAAATCCCCTGAAAGGGCGGTCTTTTGCCCTACCCCGCGGGGGAGGGCGCCTGTGCCGGGCACGCCCCTTGCTCCTCTTGTCTTCGAGGCGGGGGCCGTTTCCCGCCGCGGAAGCCAACGACGTGGAGGACCACCATGGCCGATCAGAGCAGCAAGCGAGGCGTGCGTTCCGACTCCCAGAAGAGAGACCGCGCGCGCTACGACTTCGATCCGATCCCCGCCAGCGCGCCGGTCGAGGGGGCCTTCGGCCACACCGCCGAAGCGTCCGTAGCGGAGCGCTCGACCTACGACCGGGAATCCGAGAGGAACGAGCGTTAGTTAGAGCCTGAGTGGGCCCCGGCCGGGGTTCCGGCCGGGGCAGTCATCTTCTTCCCTGGGCGTTTCCTCGGCCCGGACAATGCTAAAATCCATATAGATCTCTCTGGCATCCCGGGCTGTCCCGGCGAGGAACGTCCATGCGCTTTGCCCCCGGGCTCGCGATCGCGGCCCTCCTGATCCTTCCTTCCACGGCCCTGGCCGCTGGGCAGCTCGTCCGCGTCCCGCAGGACGCCAAGGACTTCCAGACCGCCATCAACACCGTCGCCGACGGCGGAGTGATCGAGATCGCGGCAAACACCTACGCCACCCCGGCGCGGGGCTTCGCCATCTCCAACGAGCGCAAGGGGTTCACGGTGCGGGCCGCGGGGACCGTGGTCTTCGACGGCGGCGGGGCCAATCTCCTGCTGCGCTACGAGAACGGCCTGCGCAGCCGGGGCAGGCTGGTCACGTTCGAGGGGATCACCTTCCGCAACGGCGCCTCGCTGACCGAGGGCTACGCCGGCGGTGTCACCCTGAGCGCGGCCGAGGCCCGCTTCGTGGGCTGCGTCTTCGAGAACAACACGGCCACGGGCAAGTCGAGCGGCGGCGGCGCGGTGCGGGTCCTGGAGGGGAGCGACGCAACCTTCGTGGGCACGGTCTTCCGGGGCAACTCGTCGCTCAACCGGGGCGGCGCCATCGAGGCGGTCGTCTCGACCGTGACGATCCAGGGCGGCGAGCTGACGGACAACCGGGTCAACCTGCCGGGGCACAAGGCCTCGTCCGCGGGCGGCGGTATTTACCTTTTGGACTCGACGCTGCGCGCCGCGGGCGTCCGCTTCCAGGGCAACCAGGCCGGCTGGGTCGGCGGCGCCATCTACGGCTACGGCCGCTGGGCCGATCCGGTCTCGACGCCGCAGACCCTGGTGCAGGTGAGCCGCTCGACGTTCGCCGCCAACTCGGCGGGGGGGACGGTCCCGGCGCCCAGCCAGACGACCGGGGGAGCCATCCACGTCGAGGACCAGTCCACCCTGGAGGTCGACTCCTCGGTCTTCACCGGCAACGTCGCCGAGTTCGGCGGCGCCGTCGACGTCTACCGGGCGCTTGCGGAGGTGCGCGGCTCCTGGTTCCAGGTCAACCGGACGCCGCTCACCGGCCCCGCGACCGGCGCCGGCGGCGCGATCTTCGTCAGCTCGGTCGACTTCGCGGACTCCTCGACCGGCTTCGGCGCGATCAACCGCCGCTCCGCCCGGCTGATCCTCTCCGACAGCCTGTTCCAGGGCGGCGGCACCGTGGCGCACACCGGCGGCTGCGTGCTGGTGGCGGGCGACGAGAGCCGCGCCTTCGGCATCAACGGGGTTCCGGCCGCGGGCACGCCCGACGAGAACCGCGCGCGGGTGGAGATGCGGCGCACCGTATTCTCCGATTGCGACGTGGCCACGGCTCCCCAGGGAGGCGATGGCACGGGCGGCGCGATCCAGGCCGTGCTCGTGGACCTCCTCCTGGAGGACTCGCTGGTGATGGACTCCAACGCCCAGACCGCCGGCGGCGGCCTCGCCCTGGAGCGCGACTCGGTCGGGGTGATCTCGGGCACCACGTTCGCGAACAACTCGGCGCAGTTCGGGGGCGCGCTCTTCCTCCACGGCTCGACGGCGCAGGTCACGGGGTCCACCTTCCTCGGCAACCAGGCCGCCGGGTCGCAGGGCTCGGCCCTCTACACGATCCCGCTGAGCCACCCCTCGTATCCCAGGAATGCCGGCGGTCTCGTGTCCGGCTCGGCCTTCAGCGGCAACGGCGGGATCGCGGTCTGGGACAGCGATCCGGGCTCGGGGCTGACCAATGGAGTGCGTTACCACGGCAACCGGTTCTTTCCGGGCGACCGGGTTTATGGCAGCAACTCCACCGGCTTCGGCGGCATCAGCGTGGCGCAGCTCAACGGCCTCCCGAACAAGAGCGACGGCACCAACGTGCGGCTGTCCAGCCCGCCCCGGCTCGGTACGGTGCTGGCGGCGCCGCCATTCCTCGGCGGCGGCGCTCCCGGCGCGGGCGGGAAGTCGTTCCTGGCCTATGCCTGGAGCGGGGGCTCGGCCATGCTCGCCGGCCGGACGTTGTCAGCGAAGGCCGGCGTTCTGGAAGTGACCGCGACGGGCGACCAGTCCCTCTCCGTGGACGGCGGACCCGTGGATTCAGCCCGCGTCGCCGCTTCCGCCTGTACCTCCGGTCCGTCGCTCTGCCTGAACGGCGACCGCTTCGTGGCCGAGGTGTCCTGGAAGGACTTCGAAGGCAACGCCGGCACCGGCCGGGCCGTCTCCCTGACCAACGACACCGGCTACTTCTGGTTCTTCGACCCGGCGAACGTCGAGCTGGTGGTGAAGGTGCTGGACGGCCGCGGCGTCAACGGCAGCTTCTGGGTGTTCTACGGCTCGCTCAGCAGCGTCCAGTACACCCTGAAGATCACCGACACGGCGACCGGCCGGGTGCGGACCTATCAGAACCCCGCCGGCAAGATGGCCAGCGCCGCGGACACCGGCGCCTTTGCGGCCGGCAGCACCACGGTGGCAGCGGTCTCTGAGCAAGTTTCCGAGCCGCTCGGGCTGCCTCTGGAGCTGAAAACCGCCGAGGCCACGACCTGCGTGCCCGGCCCCACCGACCTCTGCCTGAACGGCCGCTTCCGCGTCTCGCTCTCCTGGAAGGCCCAGGGCAGCCAGGGCACGGGGCAGGCGGTGCCCCTGACCGCGGACACCGGCACCTTCTGGTTCTTCCAGCCCAGCAACGTCGAGGTCGTGGTCAAGGTGCTCGACGGCCGGGCGCTCAACGGCCGCTTCTGGGTCTTCTACGGCGCGCTGACCGACGTCGAGTACCAGATCAGCGTCGTGGATACCCAGACAGGCGAGAGCGTCACCTACAAGAACCCGGCGGGCCGGATGGCGAGCGTGGGGGACACTTCGGCGCTGCCCGAGTAGGCCTGCATGTTTTCATAGTCAACTCTCTATTTTTGTCAGTTCCTCCGTCATTTCTCGTCGTTGCGGGTCGAAAGCCTCCCAGGGAGAGAGGTTGGCAAGAAGTTTGCGTAATCCGGGAACGAGCGTCTCGGGACGCCAACAGGAAAGACACCTGTAGCGCGGAGGAACGTCATGGATCACCCGGTTTCCGAAAGTTGCCTGGAGCGGTTCGCGTTCGGCAGGAGCACGCCGGCGGAGAACCGGTCTCTGGTCTCTCACCTTCTGAAGGGTTGCAGCTTCTGCTCGCGCAAGCTCGTGACGCTGATTCGGCCCGAGGTCTCGCCGGCGGCGTACGATTTGGTCTTCGCGCGGGTGGAGGGTTCCGTCGCGGACACCTGGAGCGCTCTCCGGCGCGAGGACTTCAACATCGCCCTGGCCGAGGCCCGGTAGAGCTCCGGGCCCGGCCGTTCCCCCTGTTTTTCGGGTCCCGCATCTGGGGTAGGATCACCCCATGGCCCACCTGATCCTGCACGACGTCGATCCCGAGGTCATGGAAGAGCTGGGCCGGCGCGCCGACCTGCGCGGGCGCGACATCGAGTCCGAGGCCAAGATGGTGCTGGAGGATACGCTGGGCTTCTCCCGCGCCCGGGCGCTGGTCCAGGCGCGGCGCATCCGCGAGGGGATCGCCGGCCGCGGCCTGGCTCCCAGCGCGGGGCTCCTGCGGGCCGAGAGGGATCGGCGATGAGGCGCTACGTCGTGGACGCCAGCGTCGCGGCCCAGTGGTACTTCCCCGAGGAGCACACCGAGATCGCCGAGTCGCTGCTGGAAACCGCGAAGATCGAGCTCCTCGCGCCGGACCTCCTGCACGTGGAGATGGCGGTCCTGGTGCGCGAAAGGGTCCGGCGGGGCGAGATCGACCCGGGCACGGCAGAGCGGGTGATGGAGGCGCTCCGCAAGGCCCCGGTGGACGTGAAGAGCTCCTCGGATCTCGCGCAGCAGGCCGTCTCGCTCTCCCTCCGCGAGGGGATCGGCCTCCACGACGCCTTCTACCTGACGCTCGGCATGCAGGCCGGCTGCCCCGTGGTCACCGCCGACCCCCGGCTCGTGGAGCTGCTGCGGAACACCCCCTTTGCTCGGCACGTGCTCTGGATCGGTGAGCTGAGCTGAAGGACATCAAGGACACCAGGGACGACAAGGACACCAAGGACACGTGCGTTCGACCTACACTCAACGCACGGCGGCGCGAAGAGTTCCGCTGCCCGCCGAACAGGAATCGATGACGATCGAAGACGAGGTCCGCCGGGCGGCGAAGCTGCTGGAGGCCCTGATCCAGGTGACCGGGGCGTCCCCGGAGGAGCTGGAGAAGCGGCTGGAGGCCTCGCCGGGCTACGTCGGCCGCCTCCTCTCGGGCCGCGTGGAGCTGAAGCTCCGGCACATCCTGGCCTTCCTGCGGATCCTCGAGATCGAGCCCGCCCTCTTCTTCCAGACGCTGTATCCGGAGGCCGGTCCGGCCGGCGGCACGGGGACATCCATCGACGAGCTGCGCCGGCGCCTCGAGGAGCTCGGGATGGGCGGCA
>JBJMGZ010000556.1:0-3357 GCA_045807605.1 Thermoanaerobaculia bacterium
CGCCAGGGGCGCAGGGCGGGAGTCCTCGCCTGGCCCGGGGCCGACGCCCAGGGCGAGCGCCGCACCGCGGACTGGGGGCTCGTCTACACCAACACCGCCGAGCAGCTCCCCCAGGTCATCACCCTCTCCCGCGCCGATTGGCAGGGAACCTCCGCCCGGGTGACGGTCGGCAACGAGAAGGACGGGCCCACCCAGACCCTCGAGCTCGTGGCCGTCGACAGCACGGACGACGGGCAGGTCGACTACGACGGCGTGACCCTGGCCGCGCAGGCCGCGAAGGCCGCAAAACCCGGGCAGCCGGGCGATCCGCTCCAGGTCGGCGAGTGGGCGCACCTGACCTGGACGCTGCCGAACGGAACCGGCTCCTCCCGGCTCAAGCTCCTCGCCCTCGCGCCGGACCTGTCGAGCGCCCGCCTCTTCGTGGACGGCATCTACCTCACGGTCGCCTACCCCGAGGAGCTCGCCGCGGAGCTGGCCCGCCGCGGGATCGACCGGGCCGGCCCCCCCGACAACGCCAGCCTGTCCGCGGGCTGGCAGGGCAAGCCCGGGATCGACATCGAGACCTGGACCGAGCAGGCCGACCACCTGGCCGCCTTCCTGGGCGACGCCCTGCGCGCGGCCGCGGCGCGCCCGGACTGGGATCTCCTCATGGGCTACTTCCCGGTCATCGACCAGGCCGGGCACCGCCTCCTGCTGCTCGACAGCCGCCAGGGGGGCTTCTCCCCGGAGCGCCAGGACGAGCTCGCCCGGGCGCGCACCCGGGTCTGGCAGACGGTCGACGCGGAGCTGCAGAAGCTGATCGCCGGGCTCGACCTCTCCCGCACCACCCTGGTGGTGGTGAGCGATCACGGCATGATGCCGGTGCATACCGCCATCGATCCCAACGCGCTGCTCGCCGAGCTCGGCCTGCTCCCCAAGAAGGAAGCCGGGCCGGCTGCCGGGCCCGTCGCCTACGCGGTCGGCGACGGCGGCTCGGCCCACGTGTATGTGGAGGCCGGCGCGGATGCCGCGGCCGGCGCGCGCATCCTGGACGACCTGGCCAGCCGGTTCGCCGCCTGGCGGATCGGCGGAGAGGCTCCGATCGAAAAGGTCATCGGCCGGCAGGAGGCGGCACGGATGGGCCTCGACCATCCCAACAGCGGAGACCTGGTCCTCTTCGCCCGCGAGGGCTACGTCTTCCGCCAGCTCCCCGACGGCAAGGCCGCCGCCCCGGCGCCGGTCTACGGCGCGCACGGCTTTCTCAGCAGCCGCCCGGAGATGCAGGGCATCTACATGGCGGTCGGCGCGGGCGTCGCGCCGGGCCCCGCGAAGACGGTCCGCGCCACCGAGGTCGCCTCCCGGGTGGCCGCCTGGCTGGGCATCGCCCCCCCCGCAAGAAAGATCCACGCCGAGGCTCCTTGAGTGTCCCTCTCTTCCATGCTCAAAACACTTCTTTCATACCGTTCCTCTGGCGCATCGAGCCGCCCAGGGGACTTGCAGGTGAATCTGTCAAGAGTGGCCCGCGACCGCGGGTCACAGGAGGATCAAATGCTTCAGATGAGAAAATGGAGTCATGTTGCGCTGCTCTTCGCATTCGTCCTGGCCCTCGGGTCGGCCGCGAGCGTCCATGCGGCCAGCGGTCCCGAGGTCGGGCCGAACATCCAGGTGAACGACCCGCAGCAGCTGCCCCCGAACGATTGGCCGAACCGCAACACGCCGGCGCTCGCCGCCAGCGAGGACGGCGAGAACCTGGTGGCCCTGTTCGAGGACTTCCAGGGCTTCTGCGGCTTCCCGACCAACCGGCCCTGCCCGGCGCCGGTCCCCCGCGGCCTCACCAGCTTCGCGTTCTCGACCGACGGCGGCCAGACGTGGACCGACGGCGGCGCCCTGCCGCCGATCGGCGATGCGGCCACGGTAGGCCATCCCTGGATCGACCGCGGCGGCGAGGGCGAGGACGAGGTCTACTACGCCGTCACGCGCATGCGGGGCGGGGCGAACGGCCTGAGCCTGGCGGGCATCGGCGTCTACCGCGGGCACTTCGCCGCCGGCACCTTCGTCTGGGACAACGCCCAGATCCTCGACTCGCCGATCGCCGGCGACCAGTACAGCCGGCCGGTCGTCGCCGCCGCCAAGGACGGCAGCGGCAGGGCCTACATCGGCATCGACAACGTCCTCGAGATGTGCGGATTCGCCTCCTTCGGCTTCGGCCAGATCGAGGTCTGGCGGACGTTCGACGCCGGCGACACCTGGCACGGCCCGGTGATCGCCGGTCCGGATACGGCGGAGAGCACCGACCCGAACGACCCGTTCTGCGGCGTCTTCGGACCCCTCCAGGTCGCCCCCGCCATCTCGCTCGGACCCGACGGCGAGGTCTACCTCGTCTGGCAGAAGGGACCGCGCCTCCTCGACCTGGTCGGCGGCACGGAGCCCAGCTCCTCGATCGCCTTCGCCCGCTCGCTGGACAACGGCCTGACCTTCGAGCCCCGCCAGACGATCGTCACCATCAACGCCAACTACCAGAACCCGCTCGTGGGCCATGGCAAGAGCCGGCACAACGACCAGCCCCGGATCGCCGCCGCGGCCACCGGCAGCAACCGCGGGCGCGTCTATGTCACCTTCTACCAGCCCGTGGCGCCGGTGCAGAACCCGATCACCACGCAGTCGCTCGTCTCCGCCCAGATCTTCATCACCTGGTCGGACGATCAGGGCGCGACCTGGAGCGCTCCGACCGAGCTGGCGCCGGCGGTGCCCCCGACCGGGGTCAAGCGCCTCTGGCCGACGGTCAGCGTGCGCCCCGGCGGCGACGTCGACGTGGTCTACCTGGAGTCGCAGGAGACGCAGGCCACGCCGAACCCTACCGACATCGAGTGCAGCAAGCCCACGGGCGCCGGCATCCGCAGCGGCCTGGTCAGCTCGCTCGTCGACACCTACTGGGTGCAGTCGCGCGACGGCGGCGCCACGTTCAGCGCGCCGCTGCGGATCTCCGAGCAGACCACCAACTGGTGCACGACCTTCTACGTCTTCAGCAACGGGGTGTTCTCGAACCTCGGCGACTACATCGCCAGCGCCTCGGCCGGGAACCGCACGTTCGTGCTCTGGCCCGACGGCAGGAACGGCTTCAGCGACGTCTTCTTCGCCGAGGTCAAGGGCAAGGTCGACCACTAGATGGCAGACGGCCACCCCCACCCGGGGGTGGCCCCCTTTCCTTTGAAACCATGATGCAGGCTAGAGCTCCGTCAACCTAAAACTGGCGGGATGCGCGCTTTCCCTGGGTGCGCTGGCGTCCCCGCCGGCTTGTCCGGAGGAATCGGCGGAACGCCGGCCTTTCTCTGCCTGCCCTGTAAAAGGCCGGGCCTTCGGCCCAATGTTTGAGAATGC
>JBJMGZ010000557.1:0-6730 GCA_045807605.1 Thermoanaerobaculia bacterium
CGCGCCCGGCGAGCGCGCCAAGGTGGCGGTCTACAGCCGCGAGCGCGACGTCGACCCGGTCGGCGCCTGCGTCGGCATGAAGGGCTCGCGCGTGCAGTCGATCATCCGCGAGCTGCGCGGCGAGAAGATCGACATCATCGAGTACAGCGACGACCTCGTGACCTTCGCCCAGAGCGCGCTCGCGCCGGCCAAGATCACCCGCGTTTCCGTGACGCACCATGGAGAAGTCCCGCACCTCGACGTGATCGTCGAGGACGAGCAGCTCTCCCTCGCCATCGGCAAGCGCGGCCAGAACGTGCGCCTGGCCTCCGAGCTGATCGGCTGCCGCATCGACATCAAGAGCGAGAGCGACGTCAAGGACGAGGTGGCCGACGCGCTGGCGCGCATGCTCCAGGACGCTCTCGGCGGCCAGCCTCCGGCCTCGGCCGGGGTCGGCGGCGCCGCCTCCGCCCCGGGCGTGAGCGCCGAGCTCGCCTCCCTCCTCGACGACGCCGGCCTCGGCGACGCCGAGGACATCGTCCAGGCCGGCCGCGACGGCCTGCTGGAAGTCGAGGGGATCGACGAGGAGCTCGCCGACAGCCTGGTGGCCTGGGCCGAGGGCCAGGTCCACGACCGCGAGGAGCAGGCCGGAGCCGACATCGGCGCCACCTTCCGCGCTCCCGCGGCCAAGGGCGGCGGCATGGGCGACGACGACTTCATGGCGGCCCTCAGCCGCGCCTTCCAGGAGAGCGAGCAGCAGCGCGCCTCGAAGGAGGGCCCCGCCGAGGAGCCCGCCGACGAGGAGCAGGCCGGCGTCGCCGGCGGCTCCGACAGCGATACCGGGGAGGAGCCGGAGGGGTAGGGGCGCCCCTCGTGGGTGCCCCGGGGCGGGCTGGATTGCTTTTGCGGGTGTTTTGCGGGTAGGCACAAAGGAGCTCTAGGAGATATATGGGAAAGATTCGAGTCCAGGACCTCGCCACGATGATGGGGATTTCCAATCAGGACCTCATCTTCAAGCTGAAGTCCATCGGGGTCCGTGTCGAGGGCGATGACGCCGCCATCGACACGGACATCATCCAGGCGATCCTGCAGGGCAAGAAGCTCCCCCATCCGCGGGAGGTGATCCTGCGTGACGAGCAGACGCCGGTCGCGGTCGACCAGAACCGCCGGCGCGCCGGCGGCGCGGCCGCTCCGCCGCCCACGGCGGCCCGGCGTCCGCTCACCAACCAGCTGCGCCCGCAGCGCCCGCGCACGCTCATCCAGAAGGTCGAGCCCAACATCCGGGAGCTGCCGGTCAGCGAGCGGACCGGGGCTCCTCTCATGCCGGCACCGGCGGTCGAGCCGGCGCCGCTGCACCAGGCCCAGGCCCATCCGTCGCCGGCCGCGCCCGAGCTGCCGCCTCAGGAGGAGGCGGTCACCGGCGTGCCCGCCGAGGCCGCCTCCGCGCACGTCGTGCACCCCGAGATGGCTCCGCCCCCGGCTGCGCCGCCGGCCCAGGCGCCGGCCGCGAGGCCGTCCCAGCCGCCCAGGACCGGGAGCCGCATCATCTCGACCCCGGGCCAGCCCGGCCACATCCCGGCGCGCACGAGCCCGCCGTCCCAGCCGCGGCGCGACGGCCCGGGCCAGGGCCGTCCCGCGCCCGGCGGCGGCTATGCTCCAAGCAGCGGATACGGCGGCGGCGGCGGATATGGCAACCGGCCCTCTCCCGGCTCTCCGGCGGCCACCCGGCCCTCGTCTCCCGGCTCTCCGGCCGGCCGGCCTTCGTCGCCCGGCGCTCCGGGCCGCAGCGCCACCGCGACGGCCCCCTCGGGAGGCGACGACCGGGGGCGCAACAGCAGGGACCGGGACAAGAACAGGAAACCGATCAAGAAGGCCGGTCCGCGCCCGGTCGAGGTGGAAGAGGATCTGACCGGATTCAAGGGCACCCTGGAGGAGCTGGAGGAAGAGGTCAACCAGGGCGGCACGGCGGGCGCCAGCCGGCGCAAGCGCCGCGCCCTGCGCGCCCAGGACGAGGGCGGCAAGCTCCTGACCTTCAAGAAGGCCGCGCCGGCGGGCCCGGTGATGATCGGCGAGGGCATGACCGTGCGCGAGTTCGCCGAGAAGCTCGGGGTCAAGTCCCGCGACCTGATGAGCGCGCTGTTCCGGCGCGGCATCCTGGCCAACATCAACCAGGTGCTCGATCCGGAGCTCGCGCAGCAGCTCGCCGCCGACCTCGGCGTCGAGGCCATGGTGGTCTCGTTCGAGGAGGAGGTCCAGCTGCGCGAGGAGCTCCAGGTGAGCGATCAGCCGGAGAGCGCGTCGAAGGCCGGCAAGGTCGCCCGCGCGCCGGTCGTGACCATCATGGGCCACGTCGACCACGGCAAGACCTCGCTCCTCGACGCCATCCGCTCGGCGCGGGTGACCGAGACCGAGCACGGCGGCATCACCCAGCATATCGGCGCCTACCAGGCGGAGGTCAACGGCCGCAAGGTCGTGTTCCTCGACACGCCGGGCCACGAGGCGTTCACCATGATGCGCGCCCGCGGCGCCCGGGTGACCGACATCGTCGTCCTGGTGGTCGCGGCCGACGACGGCGTCATGCCGCAGACGGTCGAGGCCATCGACCACGCGCGGGCGGCCAAGGTGCCGCTCGTCGTGGCCATCAACAAGATCGACAAGGCCAACGCCAACCAGGACCGGGTCAAGCGCGAACTCTCCGAGCGCGGCCTGATGCCCGAGGACTGGGGCGGCGACACGGTCATGGTGCCGGTGTCGGCGATCAAGAAGGACGGCATCCCCGAGCTGCTGGAGATGATCCTGCTCACCTCCGACATCCTGGAGCTCAAGGCGAGCCCCGAGATCGCCGCGCAGGGCGCGGTGCTCGAGGCGCGCAAGGAGGTCGGCCGCGGCATCGTCTCGACCGTCCTGGTGCAGAACGGCACGCTCAAGGTGGGCGACATCTTCGTCTCCGGCGCCACCTGGGGCCGCGTGCGCTCGATGAGCGACGACAAGGGCAAGCGCATCCAGGAGGCCGGGCCGGCGACGCCGGTCGAGGTCACCGGCTTCAACGACCTGCCGGACGCGGGCGACCTGATGCAGGTGGTCGAGGACGAGTCCAAGGCGCGCGGCATCGCCGAGTACCGCCAGCAGGAGCAGCGGCGGCGCGACCTCGCGCCGGGCCAGGGCCGGCTCTCGCTCGAGCAGCTCTTCAGCCGCATCCAGCAGGGCGAGGTCAAGGAGCTGGCCGTGGTCTTGAAGGCCGACGTGCAGGGCTCGCTCGAGGTGCTGCGCGACGCGCTGGCCAAGGAGAGCACGGAGAAGGTCAAGGTGCAGGTGCTGCACGCGGGCGTCGGCGCCATCTCGACCAACGACGTGCTGCTCGCGTCGGCGTCGAAGGCGATCATCATCGGCTTCAACGTGCGGCCCGAGCGCAGCGCGGTCGATCTCGCCGAAAAAGAAGAGGTCGACATCCGCCTGCACACCGTCATCTACGAGCTCATCGACGAGCTGCGCAAGGCCATGACCGGCCTGCTCGAGCCGACGTTCCGCGAGGTGTCTTCCGGCCGCGCCGAGGTCCGCGACACGTTCAAGGTGCCGAAGGTGGGCACCATCGCGGGCTGCCACGTGGTCGAGGGGGTCATCCCGCGCACCGCCGGCGTCCGCCTGGTGCGCGACAACCGGGTCATCTACGAAGGCAAGATCTCGTCGCTGCGCCGGTTCAAGGACGACGTGTCCGAGGTGCGGACCGGCTTCGACTGCGGTATCGGTCTGGAGCGGTTCCAGGACCTCAAGCCGGGCGACTTCATCGAGGCGTTCACCCGCGAAGAGGTGGCGCCCGTTCTGTAGGGGTCCTCGGACCCCCGCATCACCGAAAAGAAGAGAGGGGCGGGCGCGGAACGCGTCCCGCCCGCGGGGAAGCCGTTCATGCCGATGACTGTCGGGGTCTCCAGCTTCGAGCTGCACCTCCCGTCCAGCCGCAGCCTGAAGGACAAGCGGCGGATCGTGAAGTCGCTGATCGACCGCATCCATCAGCGCTACCGGGTGTCGATCGCGGAGACCGGATTCCACGACCTGCACCAGCGGTCGGAGATCTCGATGGCGGTGATCACCAACGGCGAGAGCGAGATGGAGAACCTGATGGAAGAGGTGCGAAACCTGGTGGAGGGCGTCCCGGAGCTGTACCTGACGCGCTGGGACCCCCAGATCCTGGGGGGGATGGAGAGCCAGTCATGACGCGGCGCACCGAGCGCGTCTCCGACCTGCTGCGGGCGGAGCTCTCCGACCTCATCCTGCGGGAGATCAAGGATCCCCGCATCAGGCTCGTCAGTCTGACGGGAGTCGAGGTGACGTCCGATCTGCGGCGCGCCATCGTGCGCGTCTCGGCGCTCGGCGACGACACGCAACGCGAGGAGGCCGTGGAAGCCCTGCGGCACGCCCGGGGGTTCCTGCGCACCGAGCTGTCCCACCGGCTCCGCACGCGGACGACTCCCGAGCTCATTTTCGAGCTCGACCGCGGCGCCGAGCACAGCCAGAAGATTTCCGACCTCTTGGAGAGCCTACATGGGCGGGATGAAAGCTCCTGAAGACCTGCTGAAGAAGATCCGGCTCGGCAACCGGTTCCTCCTCACCAGCCACATCAATCCGGACGGCGACGCCATCGGCTCGGAGCTGGGCCTGGCGCGCCTGTTGCGCAGCATGGGCAAGGGCGCCGTGGTCTGGAACCGCGACCCCACGCCGACCATCTACCGTCCGCTCCCCGGCAGCGACCGGGTGCACAACGGCGAGGAGCCGCCGGCCGGGTTCCCCGACCGCTTCGACGCCATCGTCGTGCTGGAGTGCCCGAGCCCGGACCGCACCGGCCTGGAGCAGCACCTCTCCGCCCGGCCGGTCATCAACATCGACCACCATCTGGGCAACCAGCTCTACGGCTCGGTCAACTGGGTCGACTCCGCGGCCCCAGCTGTCGGCGAGATGATCTACCGCCTGTCGCAGGGCTTGAAGCTCGCCCTCGATCCCGAGACCGCGAGCTGCCTCTACCTGACCCTGGTCACGGATACGGGCGGCTTCCGCTTCTCGAACGCCACCCCGGTCGCGTTCGAGGCCGCCGCCGCCCTGGTGCGCGACGGCGCCCATCCCGAGCAGGTCTCGCAGTGGCTCTACGAGAGCCAGCCGCTGCCGGTCGTCCGCCTCATCGGCGAGATGCTCCAGACGCTCGCGATCCACGAGGGCGGCCGGATCGCGACCGCGCGCCTGACGCCGGAGATGTTCGACCGCGTCGGCGCCGCGCCCGGCGACTCCGAGGGGCTGATCGACGTCCCGCGCTCGATCGCCGGGGTGGACGCCGTGGCCCTGATCCGCCAGCGCGAGGACGGCACGCACAAGGTCTCGCTGCGCAGCCGCGGCGAGGTGGACGTGGAGAAGATCGCCCGCCACCATGGCGGCGGCGGTCACCGCAATGCCGCCGGGTTCGTCCTCGAAGGGGACGGCGAAGCGGCGCGGCAGAAGGTCGTCGAGGCCCTGGCCGGCGCCCTGGTTCCGGCCGAGGCTGCCGGAGTGGCCGGCGAGGCCGGCGAGGGAGCCTGACCTGGTGGAGATGAGAGACGGACTGCTGCTGATCGACAAGGAGCCCGGCCTGACCTCGCACGACGTGGTGCAGCGGGTGCGGCGGCTGCTCAAGCAGAAGAAGATCGGCCACTGCGGCACGCTCGATCCGGACGCCACGGGCCTGCTGCTGCTGACGCTCGGCAGCGCCACGCGGCTCACCCGCTTCCTGATCCGCGCGCCCAAGGTCTACGAGGGGGTCGTGCAGCTCGGCGCCGCCACCGACACCTACGACGCGTCGGGCCAGGTGACCAGCCAGGCCTCTCCGGAAGCGGTGGCCGCCCTGACCCTGGAGACCGTGGCCGAAGCCATGAAGCGCTTCGAGGGGACGATCGAGCAGAAGCCTCCCCCCTACTCCGCCAAGAAGGTGCAGGGGGTCAAGTACTACGAGCTGGCGCGCAAGGGCGAAGAGGTCCCGGACGAGAGCAAGGAGGTCACCGTCTACGAGCTCTCGCCGCTGGGCGACCTCGAGAACGGCCGCCTGCGGTTCCGGCTCGCCTGCTCGTCCGGCACCTATGCGCGCGGCCTGGCGCACGATCTGGGCGCGGCGCTCGGGGTCGGCGGGCACCTGGCGGAGCTGCGGCGCACGAAGATCGGCGGCTTCCAGGTCGAAGAGGCGGCCACGTTCCGCCGCCTGGAGGAGATCGTCCAATCGGGCGAGCCGGCGGGCCCGGGCACCTGGATCCCGTTCGACCAGATCCCGCTGCCGTTCGGCGAGGTCACGGCCGACCCGCAGCAGGAGAGCCGCATCAGCCACGGCCAGACCGTGCTGGTGCGCGAGCTCGCGGGCGAGGAGGGGGACTGGGTCAAGCTCATCAACCGGCGGCGGGAGTTCATCGCCGTCGGCACCGTCGTCGAGAGGATTGGCAGCGCCGGGGTGGGCATCGTCCAGCCCCGGGTCGTATTCCGTTGAGCACAGACCACTTGTGCTACAATGTACGCTTGAAAGAAATGTAAGGAGGAGTTTGCTTTGGCGCAAACCAGGGAAATCAAAGAGAGAATCATCAGCGAGTACCGGACCCACGAGAGCGACTCCGGGTCCCCCGAGGTGCAGGTCGCGATCCTGACCAGCCGGATCACCGAGCTGACCGATCACTTCAAGACCCACGCCAAGGATCACCACAGCCGCCGCGGCCTGCTGAAGCTGGTCGGCCGCCGCCGCCGCCTGCTC
>JBJMGZ010000558.1:0-3410 GCA_045807605.1 Thermoanaerobaculia bacterium
GGCCGACCTCTGGGCAACGGCCCGAGGCACCGGCCAGAAGACCTCGGATGACAGGGCTTTGGACATCGATGTGATTCTGGCCGCGCAGGTCCTCGACTGTGGCGGTCAGGTGGTCACCACGAACCGCAGGCACCTCCAGCGCTTCGTCCCGATTTTCGAGTGGGAGCAGCACCTCCGGAATGGGCTGATGTAGTGTTCCCGGGATGAGACCGCCGTATCCCGTCCTTTCCGTTCTTTTGGTCCTTTCCCTCGCCCCCGCCCAGGCCCAGGCCCGCGACCTCTACTTCCTTGGCTACGAGACCGAGCCCGCCATGGACTTCGGCGGCCGCACCCTGACCTCGCTCCATAGCGGGCTGAGCCGCGCCTTCGGCTCAATCGGCGACGTGGGCGAGCGCCATCCGGGGTTGGCTCCCGCGTGGGAGTTTCCGGTGGGTGCCGCGATCCTGCTGGTCCAGCACGAGGTCGGCGGGCACGGCGGCCGGGGGCGCGAATTCGGACTCGGCCCGAGCTACGACTTCGGGTTCGACTTCTCGGGCTCCACTACCACGGAGCGGGCGCCGCGGACCAATGAGGAGCTGCTGCTCCTCGCGAGCGGCGGCACCGAGGCAGACCAGGTGCTCGCCCGGCGGGTCCTCCTCGACCTGCTGCGTCCCGAAGGCGTGGACGGCGCCAAGATCCCCCTGGCCTTCATGGCCAAGCTCGACCTGACCCTCTACGTCGCCGGCACGCCGCGCCCCCGGCCCGGGGACGACGACGGCGACTTCCCCGACGAGGTGGAGAGCGGCAACGACATGGCCATCTACCTGGTCGGCCGCCAGAGCCAGCGCCTCGGCGCCTCCGCCGCCGACGTCTGGAACAACGTCTACCCGATCGACTTCGGCGATCCGCTGCTCGAAGACAACTGGCACGACGCCCGCCTGACCGCCGCCTGGAACCTCCTCGATCCGTCCCTGGTCGGCGCGGTCTTCGCCTACTTTCGCGACCACGTGCTGGGCGGCGAGGAGCGGGTCCGCGCCCCCATGCTGCGGGTAGGGGGGATCGGCCTCGCGCTGGGCACGCGCGGCGCGCTCGGTCCGCAGTCGGTCTCCCGCTTCCTGGATCTCCACGCCGTCACGAGCCGGGGCATCTTCACGGTCTACGTGCGCGACCTCGACTCCTCGGTGGACCGCACCTTCGGCCTCGGCGCCGGGGTGCACGGCCTCAAGCTCGGCCGGATCGGTCTGGGTCTCTCGGCCGACCTCTGGGACGAGCCGGAAGCTCCCGAGGGCCTCTACCAGGGGAGCGGCTGGAACGCCACCGCCGAGGTGGACGCTCTCCTCTCGGACCGCTGGGGCCTCTCCGCCAAGCTCGGCTCCAAGTCGGAGGGCTTCCTCCCCGGCCTGCCCTTGGAAGACGGCATCTACCTGGGATTCGGAATTCAAGGGGGCTGGTGATGGTGGAATCCAGCCGCCCGATGGAGCGCCTCTTCGGCTATCTCCGCGCCTACCAGGGACGGCTGCTCTGGGCGAGCGGGTCGAGCGTCCTCAACAAGATCCTCGACCTGATGCCGCCGCTCCTGGTCGGCTGGGTCATCGACTCCCTGCGCGGCTCGCCGCCGGGATGGATCGCCTCGCTCGCCGGCACCTCCGATCCCTGGAGCATGGCCGTGGTCCTCTCCGGGCTCGCGGTCGCGATCTTCTTCTTCGAGAGCTTCTTCCAGTGGCTCTACCAGGCCGGGTTCATGGGCCTCGCCCAGCTCGTCCAGCACGACCTGCGCATGGACGCCTACAACCGCATCCAGTCGCGCGAGGTCTCGTTCTTCGAGGAGCACCGGCTGGGCGAGATCCTCTCCATGCTCAACGACGACGTGAACCAGCTCGAGCGGTTCTTGAACACCGGCTTCAACGAGCTGCTCCAGATCGTCGTGCTCTTCGTCTTCGCCGGCATCATCATGTTCTCCACCTCCTGGCAGCTCTCGCTGGTGGGCATGGCGCCGATCCCGATCATCCTCTGGGGGAGCGTCTACTACCAGCGCCGGATCGCGCCGCGCTACAGCCGCATCCGCGAAGGCGTCGGCGGCCTCGCGAGCCGCCTCGAAAACAACATCGCGGGCATCCAGGTCATCAAGAGCTTCACGGCCGAACCCTTTGAAACGGAGCGCGTCCGCCGGGTCTCCGAGGAGTACCGGCGGGCCAACTTCGAGGCGATCCGGCTCTCGGCCATCTACGTGCCGGTGATCCGCATGGCCATCGTCGTCGGCTTCGCCGGGGTGCTCCTGGTGGGCAGCTACTGGGTGCTCCAGGGGCGGATCCTCACCGTGGGCGAGCTGGTGCTCTTCGCCATGATGACCGAGCGCCTGCTCTGGCCGCTCACCCGCCTGGGCACCACCATGGACGAGTACCAGCGCGCCAAGGCGAGCGCCCGCCGGACGTTCGGCCTCCTGGAGACGCCGCCGACGATCGTGGAGCGCGAGGCGCCTGAGCGCCTGCCCCGGGCTCACGGCGAGGTCGTGTTCGACCGGGTCGACTTCCGCTACCCGAGCCGGCAGGGGGACCTGCCCGTGCTCGACGATCTGAGCTTCCGGATCGCGCCCGGAGAGACCCTGGGAGTCGCCGGGCCCACGGGCGCGGGCAAGTCCACGGTCATCAAGCTCCTGCTGCGCTTCTACGACGTGACCGGCGGCGCCGTCCGGCTGGACGGCCATGACGTGCGCGATCTGGCCCTCTCCGACCTGCGGCGCAACATCGCCCTGGTGAGCCAGGACGTCTATCTCTTCCACGGCACGATCCGGGAGAACATCGCCTACGTCACTCCGGATGCGCCGATCGAAGAGGTCGTCCGGGCCGCGCAGCTCGCCCAGCTCCACGACTTCGTGGCCTCGCTGCCTCAAGGCTACGACACCCTGGTGGGGGAGCGCGGCGTGAAGCTATCGGGAGGCCAGCGCCAGCGCCTCTCGATCGCGAGGGCGATCCTGAAGGACGCGCCCATCCTGATCCTCGACGAGGCCACCAGCGCGCTGGACGTGGAGACGGAATCCCGCATCAAGCGCGCGCTGGACCGCCTGCGCCGCGGCCGCACCACCTTCATCATCGCCCACCGCCTCTCCACCGTGGCCGACGCCGACGCCATCCTGGTGCTGGACCAGGGCCGCATCATCGAGCGCGGCACCTTCCGCGAGCTGGTCGCCCAACAGGGTCTGTTCGCGCACCTCGTGGCGGAGGGCGGCTTCAGCGTGCCGGGCGAGACCGTGGGCGAGGTGGATCGGGAGAAGGTGGCAGATACTGCGGAGTAGGCGTCAGACCCTCCGGGTCTGACACCAGCGAGCCAGAGCTTTCACCCATCATCCCGGACGCCGAGCCGCAGGCGATGCTATCCGGGACCTCGGCAATTCGATTCGCAGCCTGCCTCGCGAGTCCCGGATCGGAGCGCTG
>JBJMGZ010000559.1:0-5279 GCA_045807605.1 Thermoanaerobaculia bacterium
GCTATCAGGACCCCATGCCCACCGCCTTCGAGCCCGACGGCGCGACGGCCGGCTGCGATTCGAGCGGCCAGATCGTGAAGTACTTCCATTCCACGGCCTATCCCGGCTCCAGCGATGCCGCGTCCCCGCTCTACGGCAAGGCGGTCAGCTACTACCTGAACGGGCTCAACGACCTCACCGGCGACAACTACTACGACATGCTGGACGGGATGCTGATCCGCACCGAGACCTGGGACAATGCCGGCACGCTCAAGGAGAGCACCGCGGTCACCTACCAGGTCTTCGAGCAGGTGGCGCTCGATCCCGGGGACCCCACCGTCGTCGTCCAGCTCCGCGGCGGCTGGGTGGCCCAGACCGAACAGGTGAGCTATCAGGACGGCGTCACCTCGACCCAGACGAGCACCTACGTGGAATCGGGCTTCTCCGCGCCCTTCACCAGCCAGCCCGCGAGCCAGGCGTCCGCCTCGTACGGCGGCAACGGCAAGTCCGAGACCTTCACCCAGGCGACCAGCTACGCCGCCACGATCTATGCCGGCCTGCAGGCGATCAACGCCCTCGACGAGCCGGCGCAGCAGACCTCCACCCGCACCGGCGACGACGGCACGGTGCCGGTCCAGGTCATGGCCACCACCTACTCCTCCTGGGCCTCGGCGCTGGGCGAGGGCGTGATGGCCACGGCCTCGGAGGCCAGCTTCGGACTGCTCGACGCGTCGAGCGACGACTTCCCCTACTCGACCTACGAGGCGGGAAACGTGCCAGACGGCTGGGTCCTCGCGGCCCGTACCACCGAGCGCACGACCTACGGCCAGGAGCAGGAGAGCGTCGACAGCCTCGGCGTGCCCACGGCCACCTTCTATGGGCTCGACAGCGCCTTCGCCGTAGCCAAGGTGCCGAACGCGGCGTTCGACGGCACCGCCTTCCTGGGCTTCCAGAGCTACGAGGACACCTCCGCCTGGATGCTCACCGGCGTGACCTACGACGACGACGACGCCCGCACCGGCACCCGCTCGGCGGTCCTCCCCGGCGGCGTCTCGGCCGCGGCCGCCGTGACCGTGACGCCGAGGAACGCCGACTGCTCCTACCTGGTCGGCTGCTGGTACAAGACTCCGGCCGGATTCGCCGCCGGCAGCAGCTCCGGCTGGACCGCGACCGTGACCGCGGACGGCGTGCAACAGTCCCCTGTCTTCGTCGCCTTCGAGGACACCGGGGACGAGTGGGCCTACCGCACCTTCCCGGTGCCCCTGCCCGACGCCGATTCCCTCTCGGTCGCGCTCTCCGTGGCCAACGGCACCAGCCAGGACGTCCACCTGAACAGCCTCTTCGTCGGACCCTTGGTCAACGGGCTCACCGCCCGCACCTTCGACACCGCGACCCAGCTGCCCATGTCGACGATGGACGCGAGCGGGCGCACGAGCCGGATCTATTTCGACCGCGCCGGCCGGCCGACCGTGATGGTCGGTGCCTCGGGCCAGGTGCGCGAGCTCGCGCAGCGCTTCCTGTCGCGCAAGGGCTCGCCGGACGGGCAGTTCCAGGCGTCGAGCCCGAACGCGGAGCTCACGCTCCACCCGGCGGCCGGCGGCGTGCTCGAGACCTTCCGCGACGGCGAGGCCTGGCGCACGCGCTGGACGGCGAGCGGCGACTGGGAGGAGGGGGACGGCGTCCTGGCTCACACGGGCACGGCCTCCGGCACCCTCACCTGGACCGGCCAGCCGAGCGCGGACACCTGGGCCGTCTACTTCGAGCTCCAGTCCACCGGCAAGCCCGACGTGTCCATCGCCGCCGGGGACGTGACGGTCCGCTATTCCGGCGGCTCCTATTCCGCCGACCAGTCGGGCACCTCCTGGACCCAGCTGGTCCAGCCGCCGGACGAGGCGCGCCACTGGCTTCTCGTGATCGGCGAAGGCGTGGTGCTCTTCTTCGGCGACGGCCAGCTCCTGTTCAGCCAGAAGACCAGCCTCGACGGGAGCGGCCTCGTGATCACGGCCGGCGGCGACGACGCGACCTTCCGCCACCTCGCCGTGGTCGAGGACATCCGCCTGGGCCTCTCCTACAATGACGCGGCGGGACGCCAGCGCCAGGTGCAGCAGCTCCACGGCGCCGACAGCCTGGTGACCGAGGTGGTCTTCGATCCCCTCGGCCGGCAGGTGGCGACCACGCGCAACGCGCCCGGCAGCTTCGGCACCGGCGCGGACCTCGCGGTGCTCCAGTACAGCCCCGGCTTCCTCGACGTGAACACCTTCCTGGCCAACCTATCGAGCACCTGGAAGATGACCGGCGACGTCGCCGACTACTACCGCGGCCAGCAGGACGGGCCGGTGAAGCGCTCGGACGACCAGGGCTACCCCTACCGCGGGACGCGCTACGAGGACTCGCCGCGCAGCATGCAGCTCGAGCAGAGCCAGCCCGGCAAGGCATACGCGATCGACCTGACCGTGCCCGCGTCGGAGCGCCAGACGGTCCAGTACGCCTATGGGACGAACACGGGGACGACGCCCGACCTGCCCGCGGGCGACTACTTCCAGAACACCCTCACGAGCCCGGTCAAGACCGGCTCGGTCCAGCTCACCGACAAGCTCGGGCAGCAGGTCGCGACCCTCTACAACGACGCCGAGGGCGCGCTCGTCTCGCAGGCCGCGGGCTCCCGCACCTACACGGACGGCACGTACGGACCCGAGGCGACTCTCGTCACGCAGCTCCCCAACGCCACCACCTCGGGCCCCCAGTCCGGCTCCTCCAGCTACCTGGAGGTGTCCACCGTGGACGGACTGCAGCGCACCACGGAGCTCTCCGATCCCGACTCCGGCAATACCCAATTCATCTCCGACAGCACCGGCCGCCTGCGCTTCGTCCAGCCGGCGCTCGACACGGGGGAGGCCTGGTTCATCTACTACAAATACGACCCGCTCGGCCGCATGACCGAGGAGGGCACGGTCGCCGCCACCTGGGACCGCGAGGCCCTGATGAAGCTCGCCGAGGACCAGGACTGGCCGAGCCAGGACAACACCGTCTCCGTCACCACCTCCTGGGACGGCGACGGCGACGATTCCAGACGCATCGGCAAGAAGGTCCAGAGCGTGTCGTACAACCCAGCGCCGGCCTCGGACCCGGACGCCGGGGACTGCATGGTCACCGAGACCTTCGGCTACGACGACGCCGGCCGGATCATCTCGGTCCGCATGCAGACCTCCGGGGCGGTCGAGGCGGACGGCATCGTGGGATACAGCTACAACGTGCTCGGCAACGTCACCCAGGCCGACATGCCCGAGGGCGCCTCCCCGGCCTCGATCTTCTACACCTACAACGACCAGGGCCAGATCGTGGCCGTGGGCACCACCGCGGGCGGCGCCGAGCTCGCCGCCTGCACCTGGGACGCCGACGGCAACGTGCAGACGCAGGTCCTGGACGGCTGGGAACAGCTGATCGACTACGCCTCGCCGGGCTGGCCGCTGTCCATGACCACCAGCTCGGCCGACGGCACCCAGAGCCTCGGCTTCACCTACACCTGGCAGGCCGACGGCGCGGTGGACACCCGGGAGGTGGCCTTCTCCTTCACCGGGGTCTCGGACACGGACTCGGAGACTTTCACTTATGACGGCCAGCGCCGGCTGCTGTCCGCGACCGGGACCCGCGACGTCCTCTTCACCAGCTACGACCCGAGCGGCAACATCTGGAGCGTCGAGCAGGAGGGGGTGGAGCAGTCGTTCCCGCTCCAGTCCGGCAGCGACCGGCTGGAGAGCGTGACGATCGGTGGCGAGACCTCGAGCGTTGCCTACAACGCGCGCGGGCAGATGACGGAGGGGATGGACCGCACTCTGACCTATGACAAGTGCACGGCCATGACCACCACCATCAGTACCTCGACCGGAAGCGGCTCGGCCTCGCTCCGCCTCGCCTACGGCGGCACGCAGCAGCGCGTGTTCAAGCAGGTCCGCGAGGGGGACGGCCAGGACGTGGTCTACTTCTGCGGCGCCGGCCAGTTCCCGGTCGCGCGCTTCCAGGGGGGCGCCTGGTCGGTGCTCGTGCAGGGGCCGCTCGGGCTCCTCGCCGTGCAGTCGGACCAGCTCCTCTACCCGCTTACGGACATCACGAAGAGCACCTGGGCCGTGGTGGGCTCCGGCGGTCTCCTCGCCCGCTACGTCTATCTCCCGTTCGGCCAGCAGGCGGTGGCCCAGGACAGCAGCGGCATCGCCTTCCCCTACCTCTACCAGGGGCAGGAGTGGGACTCCGAGGTCGAGCTCTACAACTTCCGGTCGCGCATGTACGACCCGGTGCTGCGCCGCTTCCTCTCGCCGGACCCGGCCCGCCAGTTCGCCAGCCTCTACGTCTTCGCCGCGGACAATCCGCTGACGTCGACCGATCCCACCGGCGACATCTCGGTGTGGGCGCAGGTGGGCATCGGAGCGGCCATGGTCGCCATCACCGCGGTCGGCATCGGCCTCACCCTGTTCACCGGCGGGGCATCCGACGCGGCGGCGGCCAGCGCCGACGCGGCCCTGCTCGGCGTCGAAGCCGGGGCGGAAGTGGCGGCCGAGGCGGGAGGAGAAGCCGCGGCGGCCGGAGCGGCCGAGGGAGCGGCGGAAGCGGGAGTGGGGAGTGCCGCGGCCGGCGCCGAGGGGGCCGCGGCGAGCGGTGCCTCGGAAGTGGCGGCCGGGGCCTCGACCGCCGAGGCCGCGGCCAGCGCAAGCACAAGCACTTCCCTCAGCACCATGGCCGTCAACGTCCTGGGCAGCACCCTGAGCGGCGCCGGCACGAGCGGCCTCCAGTACGACATCCAGCACGGCCGCGACTTCACCGCCCAGGGCTTCTTCGAAGCGATGGGCATCGGAGCCGCGAGCGGCTTCGTCAGCGGCGTGGCGAGCGCGGGCCTCACCTCGGCCACCAGCGGGCTCGCCACGTCCGTGCTGGGGAAGATCGCCACCAAGGCCGCGATCGGCGGCGTGAGCGGCCTGCTCTCGTCCGACGTCTCCACGGTGCTGACCAACGTCGCCCAGCACCAGTCCTGGGACCAGGGCCTGGCCAAGAGCTCGATCACCGGCTTCGCCCAGGGTGCGGCGATCGGAGCGGCCTCGGGTGCCTGGAGCGAGAAGACCAACCTCGCCAAGATGGCGGGAGTCTCCGACCAGAACGTCCAGCAGGTCAGCACGATGGTCGAGAGGGTGCAGGCCGCGGCCACCACGAACGACGCCAAGATGATCTACATCACGGCGGCCTATTTCGTCGTGGCCGGTTACGCGGTCTGGGGCGCGGCGGAATTGAGCCAGGGAAGCTGACACAGGGTG
>JBJMGZ010000560.1:0-3344 GCA_045807605.1 Thermoanaerobaculia bacterium
GCTGCACTATCCCGACATCCAGGGCGACACGATCGTGTTCGTCTATGCCGGCGATCTCTGGACGGTCGGCGCGGAGGGCGGCGAGGCGCGGCGGCTGACCTCGGATCCCGGCCTGGAGCAGTTCCCCAAGTTCTCGCCGGACGGCAAGTGGATCGCCTTCACGGGCCACTACAGCGGCACCCCCCAGGTCCATGTCATCCCGGCGGACGGCAGCGCCGCGCCGCGCCAGCTCACCTTCCGCAACGACGTGGGCGCGATGCCTCCGCGCGGCGGCCTCGACAATCAGGTGCTCGGCTGGACCCCGGACGGCAAGCAGATCCTCTTCAAGTCCAACCGGGTGCCCTGGAGCGAGCGCATCGGCCGCCCTTATCTGGTGCCCGTCGCAGGCGGCATGGAGCGCCCGCTTCAGGTGCCGGAGAGCGGCACCGGCACGCTCTCGCCGGATGGCACGAAGCTCGTCTACACCCCCGTCATGCGCGAGTTCCGCACCTGGAAGCGCCACAAGGGCGGCCGCGCCCAGGACGTCTGGATCTATGACCTGAAGAACGACACGTCCGAGCAGCTCACCGACTTCGTGGGCACGGACAACATGCCGGTCTGGATCGGCAACACGATCTACTTCACCTCGGACCGCGGTGGCTGGCAGCTCAATCTTTTCGCGTATGACCTGGGCACGCGCCAGACCCGCCAGGTCACGAATCATGATCAGTTCGACGTGCTCTGGCCGAGCGGCGACGAGCGCCGCATCGTCTACCAGCAGGCGGGGTACCTCCACGTGTTCGATACGGCGTCGGGGCAGACCCGGCAGGTGCCGATCCAGGTGCACGGCGACTTCCCCGGCACGCTCCCCTACTTCAAGAACGTGACCGCGGATGCCCAGTCCATGGCGGTCTCGCCCACGGGCAAGCGCGCGGTGCTCGGCGCCCGCGGCGAGATCTTCACCGTGCCGGCGCAGAAGGGGGAGATCCGCAACCTGACCTCCACCCCCGGCATCCGGGAGATGGACGCCGTCTGGTCGCCCGACGGCCGCCGCATCGCCTACCTTTCGGACCGCAGCGGCGAGTACGAGGTCTATGTCCGGCCGAGCGACGGCTCCGGCGAGGAGCGGCGCGTGACCACGGGCGGCAAGGTCTGGCGCTTCCCGCCCCTCTGGTCTCCCGACTCCAGGAAGATCGCGTTCGGCGACTCGGACCAGCATCTGTTCTGGGTGGACGTGCAGTCGGGCAAGACGACCGAGGTGGACCACAGCGACCGCGACGACCTCGACGACTACCGCTGGTCGCCCGACAGCCGCTGGCTCACCTACACCAAGGAGGGGGAGACGCAGCTCGACTCGGTCTGGGTCTACTCGCTGGAGGACAGGAAGGCCACGCGGCTGACCAGCGACCTGACCGACGAGGCCGAGCCGGTCTTCTCGCCCGACGGGCGCTATCTCTACTTCCTGTCGAACCGCGACTACAACCTGACCTTCAGCGGCTTCGAGTTCTCCTACGTCTACACGAACCCGACGCGGGTCTACGTGGCGGTCCTCTCCAAGGAGGGGCCGGCGCTCTTCCTCCCCACCAGCGACGAGGAAGAGTTCACCGAAGACGAAGGCAACAAGCCCGGCTCCCAGCAGAGCAAGAAGCCGCCGAAGCCGATGGTTTTCGATGCTGCCGATACTGCCGAGGAGCCCAAGGGCGGCGGTGGCCCGGAGGGCGACGAGGGGAAAGATTCGGCGCCGGCCAAGGCGGTCCGGGTCAAGATCGACGCCGACGGCTTCGAGCACCGGGTGCGGGCGATCCCCGGGCCGCCGGGCAACTACCGTGCGCTCCAGGCGAGCTCGGACGGCGTCTTCTACCTGCTGGGCGACGGTCCGCAGGCCGCGCTCAAGATGTTCGACCTCAAGGCCGAGAAGGAGCAGACGGTGCTCGAAGGAGTCGGCGGCTACGACCTGTCGGCCGACGGCAAGAAGGTCCTCTATCGCCAGGGGGACAACTACGGGATCGTGGACGCCAAGCCCGGGCAGAAGATGGGCGACGGCAAGCTCGCGCTGGAGAAGATGGAGCTGCGCATCGAGCCCAGGGAGGAGTGGCGGCAGATGTACGTGGATGCCTGGCGCATCCTCCGCGACTGGTTCTACGACCCGAACATGCACGGGCTGAACTGGGAAGAGATCCGCGACCGCTACGGCGCGCTGGTGCCCTACGTCGCCCGCGCCGAGGACCTGGACTGGATCCTGGGCGAGGTGGGCTCGGAGCTTTCCTCCGGCCATGTCTACCTGCAGCCCGGGGAGCGTCCCGGGGTGGAGAGGGTCGAAAACGGCCTCCTCGGCGCCGAGGTGGAGCTCCACCCGTCGGGCTATTACCGGGTGACGAAGGTCTTCCCCGGCGAGAACTGGCACCAGGACTTCCGCTCGCCGCTGACCGAGCCCGGCGTCAACGTCCCGGAGGGCTCCTACATCCTGTCGGTGGACGGCACGTCCACGAAGGGGGTGGACAACTTCTACCGGCTCCTGCAGAACAAGGCGGACCGCGTGGTGACGCTGCTCGTCAACGACAAGCCGGACGCCAAGGGAGCCTGGGTGGAGCGGGTGAGGCCGGTCAAGAGCGAGCAGAACCTCCGCTATCTCGACTGGGTGCTGGCCACGCGGGAGAAGGTGGCGAAGGCCTCGGGCGGAAGGATCGGGTACATCCACCTGCCGAACACGGCGGTCGAGGGCAACCGCGAGCTCTTCAAGTATTTCTACCCGCAGACGAACACCGACGCGCTGATCCTGGACGACCGCTACAACGGCGGCGGTTTCGTGCCGGACGAGATGATCGAGCTCGTCTCGCGGCCGCTGCTGCACTACTGGATCCGCCGCGGCGAGCAGCCGGAGCGGGTGCCGGAGTTCGTGCACACGGGTCCGAAGGTGACGCTGATCAACGGCCAGGCGGGCTCGGGCGGCGACGCCTTCCCGTTCTACTTCAAGAAGATGGGCCTGGGTCCGCTGATCGGCACGCGCACCTGGGGCGGCCTGATCGGCCTCTCCGGCAGCCCGAACCTGGTGGACGGCGGCCAGCTCACCATCCCCACCTTCCGTTTCATGACGACGGAGGGCCAGTGGGCCGTGGAGAACGAAGGCGTGGCGCCGGACGTCGAGGTCCTCGACCGTCCCGACGCCCTCGCCAAGGGCCAGGACCCCACGCTGGAGAAGGGCGTCGAAGTCCTGATGGAGGCGCTCAAGAAGGCGGCGCCCCCGAAGGTCACGGTGCCGCCGATTCCGAAGGGTGGGAGCCCGCGGTAGGGCCGCGGCCTTCTTTTCTGATGGCAGGGGCGGAGCTTGTCTCCGCCCCACCCGTCTGTGAGAAACTAGAGACGGG
>JBJMGZ010000561.1:0-7122 GCA_045807605.1 Thermoanaerobaculia bacterium
CGGGCTGCGGACCGTCTCCCAGATCATGGTAGACAAGATCGTCAGCGTTCCCCTATCCGCCATCACCGCCGAGATCGGCAGGTGCGACACTGCTGAGTTGGAGGCTGCCGAAGACGCGTTGCGGCGTTGGCTGGGACTTGAATAAGCCTACCAGTCTGTAGCCTGGAAAGCGGAAGGCGGGGGGACGCGTCCTCAGCCTTGTCGACCGGCCGGGATCGGCCCCGGCGTATCGTTCGCCCGGCCCGAGCCGGGCGCGCTATGCTCCCGGCCGATGAAACGCGTCGTCTTTTACGGTCTTGCGGGCGGCGTGCTGATCGCGCTGCTCAAGGTGCTGGAGTACAAGCACTTCGTCCGCGCCTATCCCACCGAGATCTATGGCGGCCTGGTGGCGGTGATCTTCTCCGCCCTGGGCATCTACTTCGGGGTGCGCCTGGCCCGCTCCCGCGAAACGGTCGTGATCCGGGAGGTGCGCGTTCCGGAGGGCGGGCCTTTCGCGCTCGACGCCGGCAAGCTCGAGGAGCTCGGCATCACCCGGCGCGAGCACGAGATCCTCGGGCTCATCGCCGAGGGGCTGAGCAACCGGGAGATCGGCGAGCGGCTGTTCGTCTCCGAGAACACGGTCAAGACCCACTCCTCCCGCCTGTTCGCCAAGCTGGGGGTCAACCGCCGCGTCCAGGCCGTCCAGAAGGCGCGGGAGCTCGGATTGATCCCCTGAGTGTCAGGTCAAATCGCGGTCAACCAAAGTATGATTCCGGGGCTCCGGCCCGAAAATCACCCGAACGTAGGACGACAGGCGCGGCGCCGCGGCGCTAGGGTGGCGGGCATACATGGAGGAAACGGCAATGAAGAAAATCGTGCTTCGCTACGGACTTGCGTCGGGTGCCACTCTGCTGGCGTACTCGGCGGTGATCCTGCCCCTGTGCCTGAACGGGACCTTCGACTTCGGCCACAGCGAGGTCGTCGGCTACAGCGCCATGGTCCTGGCCTTCCTGCTGGTCTTCTTCGGCATCCGCTCGTACCGCGACAACGTCGCCGGCGGGGCGATCGGCTTCGGCAAGGCCTTCCAGGTCGGCATCCTCATCACCCTGATCACCTGCGCGATGTACGTGATCGCCTGGGAGATCACCTACTTCAACTTCTTCCCCGACTTCCTCGACCAATACAGCGCGCACGTCCTCGCCACGATGCGCGCGGCCGGCGACAGCGAAGCCGCCATCCGGGAGAAGACCGCGCAGATGGCCACCATGGCGAAGTACTACGACAACCTGCTCTTCAACGTCGGCATCACCTTCATGGAGGTCTTCCCGGTCGGGCTGATCATGACGCTGGTCTCCGCCGCGATCCTGCGCCGCAAGCCCGGGCAGGACGGGGCGGCGTCTGCCGTGGCGGCCTGAACGCCCCGGACCGCCCTACCCGGTCTTCAGCTCGTCATCCTCATCGCGCGTCAGGAGCAGGGCGCGGAACTCCATCTTGCCGATCACGGGGTGCTTCCTGAGGTCGGCAATCAGCTTCGACAGCACGGCCTGGTGGGCGGCTTTCTCCTCGCTGGGCAAGATGTCCGGGGAAAGCCCTTCCGCGAGAACGTCCTCCGGGATCTCGAGCTCCCGCGGATGTCTGTACGCGCCGCAATCCCGGTGATCGAGAATGACGATGCGCCGGATGTCGTGCTGGAGAGCGAGTGCGGCCTCGACGTGCGCGATGAACACCTTCTGCCAATCCGGGCGGCAGGCTCCGAGCGAGGCGCCTGCAAGGATGAACTGATCGTAGGCCACGGTCGGGAGGATGCGCTGCATCGCATCCACGATCCGGCGTGGATAACGGTAGTCGATGCACGCGAGGAGCATCGACATCCCGGGCTTTCCAAGCTCTTCGGCGACAAATTCCTCGAACGTCATTGCTCGCACCTCCCTGGGGCTGGTTGCCTGCTTCCATGCGGAAGCCATCGGTGCACCGATGACTTGTATTGGCGGTAGGGATCGCCGAAGCGGCGGGTCAGAGCCGGTTCTTCGTAGAGCAGCACGAGAAGGTGCGTGAGCACCAGGAACACGAAAGCCAGGCCGGCGATCGCCGGCGACCGCAAGGCCAGACCTGCTCCGAGAAGGACTCCGAAGCCGCCGATGTACATCGGGTTGCGCACGTGGCGATAAGGACCCGCTGCCACGAATTCGCGGGGAGGATCGAACGGGGCCGGAGTGCCACGCCCTCTTGCCACGAAGGTGGCGATGCACCAGAGGGCAAGAAGGGCACCTGCGAGAACCAGTGCCCAGCCGAGAGGGCGAGCCCAGACCGGGATGGCGACAGGCAGCCGAGCGTCGAGCGGCCGCACCGAAGCCGCGAGCCATGCCCAGAGAAGCACGAAGGCGGAAGCGTAGAGAACGGCCCGCAGGACCACGAGGATTCGCAAGGGCGCTGGGGTATTCATCGTGATCTCGTCCTGAAATCCTATGTCCAACGAGGAGGGGGCGCAAGGTGATTGGTACGAGGTTTGCCACGATCCCGGATGGAACCGAGGGCTCCCCCCTTTCCGGCGGAGCCGTGTCGTCCAATGAGGACCCATCGTGAGGATTGCCCAGATCGCGCCGCTGTATGAGAGCGTGCCGCCGCAGTCCTACGGCGGTACGGAACGCGTGGTCTCCTACCTGACCGAGGAGCTGGTCCGCCAGGGGCACGACGTCACGCTCTTCGCCAGCGGCGATTCGGTGACGCGGGCACGGCTGGTCGCGGCCTGCCCCCGCTCCCTGCGCACCGACCCGGATTGCCTGGACCCCCTCGCCCGTCACGTCGTCCTGATCGAGGAGGTCTTCCGCCGGGCGGAGCAGTTCGATCTGCTGCACTTCCACATCGACTACCTCCATTTCCCCCTGTCCCGGCGGTCCGGGATCTCCCAGGTCACGACCCTGCACGGGCGGCTCGACCTTCCCGACCTCGTGCCGCTCTACCGCGAGTTCCCGGAGATGCCCGTCGTCTCCATCTCGGATGCGCAGCGCGAGCCTCTGCCCTGGTTGAGCTGGATGGGCACCATCCACCATGGCCTGCCCGAGGACCTCCTTACCTTCCGCGGCGAGCCGGGGGAGTACCTGGCCTTCCTCGGCCGCATCTCGCCCGAAAAGGGGCTCGACTGCGCCATCGAGATCTCCCGGCTCGCCGGCCTGCCCCTGCGCATCGGGGCCAAGGTGGACCGTGCCGACCATGACTACTACGAGCAGGTCATCCGGCCCCTGTTGCGGCAGCCGCACGTCGAGTTCCTGGGCGAGATCAGCGGTGCGGCCAAGGACCGCTTCCTGGGCGAGGCCCGGGCGCTGCTCTTCCCGGTGGAATGGCCCGAGCCCTTCGGCCTGGTCATGATCGAGGCCCTGGCCTGCGGCACGCCGGTGATTGCCTTTCCGCGCGGGTCCGTGCCCGAGATCATGGCCGATCGCCGGACCGGCTTCGTGTGCAGGTCGGACGAGGAGGCGGTCGAGGCGGTGGCCCATCTGCCCGGCCTGCCGCGAGAGGGGTGCCGCCAAGTCTTCGAGGAGCGCTTCACCGCCCGACGGATGGCGGAGGACTACCTGCGGATCTACGAGAGAATTCTCACTGGGGAGGTGCCCGATGGACAAGACGGTGGAGACCCTGGAATCCTTCCCCATCGTCGCCACCACGTCACGGCTCGATGAGGCGCACCGGGTCCTGAAGCACGGCGAGAGCTTTGCCGTGCTGGACTGCGCCGGCGCCATCCGGCCCGGCAGCGAGCAGGGTCTCTTCCACGAGGGCACCCGTTTCCTCAGCCGGTTGGAGCTGACGCTGGACGGCCAGAGGCCGCTGGTCCTCGGCTCGACCGTGCGCCAGGGCAACGCCCTCATCGTCGACCTGATGAATCCGGATCTCGTCGCCGACGGAGAGCCCGTGCTGCCCCGTGACACGATCCACCTGTTCGGCATCTGCTTCCTCTGGGAGGAGGTCTGCTACTTGCGGTGGCGCCTGCACAACTTCGGCTCCCTGACGGCCGACCTGCGCCTGCGCCTGCGCTTCGGAGCGGACTTCGCCGACATCTTCGAGGTGCGCGGCACGCCCCGCGAACGGCGGGGCCTCCTGCTCGCGCCGGAGGTCGGCGATTCCACCGTGGTCCTCGGCTACGAAGGGCTGGACCGCATCCTCCGGCGGACCCGGCTGAGCTTCTCGCCCGCGCCCAGCGAGCTCGCCGGGGCGGCCGCCACGTTCCAGGCGAGCCTCCCCCCTCGCGGCGAGGCCACCTGGTCCGTGACGGCCGCTTTCCAGACCGGCGACCGCCAGCCTCTCGCCCTCGACTTCGACGACGCGCTGGCGCGCGCCGGCGCGCAGCTCCAGGCCCGGCGCCTGGGCTCGGCCTCGGTCCACAGCTCCAACGAGCGCTTCGACGAGTGGGTGGACCGCTCGCTCTCCGACCTCCACATGATGCTCACCGACACAGCCTATGGGCCGTACCCCTACGCGGGCGTCCCGTGGTTCAGCACCGTGTTCGGCCGCGATGGGATCTTCACCGCCCTGGAGACGCTGTGGCTGGACCCGGCTCCGGCACGGGGGGTCCTCGGGTTCCTGGCTGCCAACCAAGCGCTCGGCGAGGACCGGGAGAGCGACGCCGAGCCGGGCAAGATCCTCCACGAGATGCGCCTGAGCGAAATGGCCAGGCTCGGAGAGGTGCCGTTCGGCCGCTACTACGGCTCGATCGACGCCACGCCGCTGTTCGTCGTCCTCGCCGGGGCCTACTGGCAGCGCACCGCCGACCTGTCTTTCATCGAGGGCCTCTGGCCGCACGTGGAGCGCGCCCTGGAGTGGATCGACCTGTATGGCGACATGGACGGCGACGGTTTCGTGGAGTACTCCCGCCGCTCGGCGACCGGGCTGGTTCAGCAGGGCTGGAAGGACTCGAACGATTCGGTCTTCCACGCCGACGGCCGATTGGCCGAGGGACCGATCGCCCTCTGCGAGGTACAGGGCTACGTCTATGCCGCCCGTCGGGCCGCGGCGAAGCTCGCCCGGGCGCTGGGGCTCGCCGAGCGGGCCGAGCGCCTGGAGCGGCAGGCGGTGGAGCTGCAGCAGGAGTTCGAGCGTGCCTTCTGGGTCGAGGAGATCGGCACCTACGCCCTGGCGCTCGACCGCGAGAAGCGTCCCTGCGCGGTGCGCACCTCGAACGCCGGCCACTGCCTGTTCACGGGAATCGCCTCCCCGGCGCTCGCGCGCCGGGTGGCCGAGACCTTGATGTCGGACACCTCGTTCTCCGGCTGGGGCATCCGCACGCTGGACGCCCGGGAGGTGCGCTACAACCCGATGTCGTACCACAACGGATCGGTCTGGCCGCACGACAACGCGGTTGTGGTCCAGGGGCTGGCGCGCTACGGTTGCAAGGGCATGGCTCCGCAGGTGACGTCCGGCCTGTTCGATGCGGCGTTGCACTTCGACCTGTACCGGATGCCCGAGCTGTTCTGCGGCTTCCACCGGCGGCCGCACGAAGGGCCGACGCGGTACCCGGTGGCCTGCGCTCCCCAGGCCTGGGCGGCGGCGGCGGTCTTCCTCCTCCTCCAGGCCTGCCTGGGGTTGGAGATCGACGCGCCCCGCGCCCGTGTCCTGCTGCGGCGCCCCGAACTTCCGGACTTCCTGAAGAGGATCCGCCTCAGCAACCTCACGGTGGGCGGCGCCTCGGTGGATCTGGTCCTGGAGCGCTCCGACCTCGACGTGGCCCTCTATCTCGAGCGGCGCGAGGGAGAAGTCGAGGTGGTCGTGGTCAAGTGATGGCGAGGGGCTCGATCAGTGCGCCCGGGCGAGCTGCACTGCTTAAAGCTTTCCAAAGACAACCCCTTTGTATACCCAGCCGCAGGCAGTCACCGCTTCTTGGATAGGCTTCTTGATCTCATCGGTCTTGAAGGAATACTTGTATTGTTGGCCGATTCCGAGATCCTCCGTGAAGCCATAGGATGTCCCGAACTGAATGGACTTGCTCTGGCCCTTGAAGGAGCTCGCGGCGATGGACAGGGTGGGGACGCCGGCCTTCCACGACACCTCATATTCCCGATCCTGAGCTTTGACCTGCTTCGCCGCCTCATCGAGCTTCAGATAGATCCTGAATACCTTGGTAAGGCTCGCCTTGGCGAAGATCTCGTACCAGCGGGCATCCACGATCTTCCACTCTGCGATGAGATCGACGCCTTCTGCCTTGCCATCCACGATGGCCCAGGGAGCTGTTGGCCGATTGAGGGCTCTCAACCGTTCAAGGACCTGCTGAGCCGGAAGCACGGGTGTGCCCGATGCCGGGCGTTTGGTTGATGTCAGGAAGTCAAACATGCCTTGTCATTCCTCGTCGCTGGCCTGGGCGGCCTGCCACAGCTCGCGGAACTTCTCCCGCACATAGGGATGGAGGGACTCGGAGAAGCTCTCCCCGAGGGCGTTTTCCCGGATCAGCTCGATGACGTCGGCCAGGTCCCGGAGCCTGTGCGGGGCGGTCATTCCGGACGCGAGCTTGAGCTCGATCAGGGTCGGGAGCGGCAGGAGCGCGAAGCGTTCACCGCGCACTGCCGCACTCGCCGGATCGGGGAAGGCGACGGGCTTCTCCTTCCCGTCGCCCGGGTAATCGCCCGTGAGAAGGACGTCGATGTCGACGTTCTGGTCAGCATCCCGAAGCCCTTTGCTGCCTGGAAATTTTTCGACGTACCCGCGGCCGAGGTGCGCCTTTTTGAAGGACTCCAGATCCTCCCGGCGCAGCAGGACGTCGACGTCGCTGGTCGTCCGCTGATAGCCATAGGCATTGAGGGCCAAGGCGCCGACGATCGCGTAGGAGATTTTCAGCTCCGCCAGGCGATCCACGAGACGCTCCAGCGCCCGGTGCACGTTGGACTTGTTCATGAAGTACCTGGCCGCTTCGTGGGCTCCGTAGAGAAACCGCTTCTCCACCTGGGGACTGAGTCGATCGATTCGGGATGGCAAGTCACCCACGGCACACCTCCCGCCGCCATTCTAGGACGAAACGCGCCGGCCCGGCGCTCCGGCTCAGTGCGCCCGGGCGAGCTGCCCGGTTGAATCCTCTCCTCCCGCTTCGTGGTGGTCCTGCCCCGCGTAGGCATCCACGAAGCGGAGGATCCTTCCGGGATCGAAGGCGTCCAGGGTCTCGAT
>JBJMGZ010000562.1:0-4277 GCA_045807605.1 Thermoanaerobaculia bacterium
GATGTCGCAGGGCTCCAGCTTCGCGATCTCGTCCAGCTTCGAGAGATAGTCGAGCAGCGCCGTCGCGGCTGATTCGTCGGTGACGTCGCCCTGCAGCAGCTCGCTCATCGACTCCTTGAAGAACGGCGACTGGTCGTCCCGCAGCTCGGGCTCGAGCCAGTTCTCCGGCCACAGGAAAACCTTGCGATTGGCCTCCCAGAGACGGTAGCGCTTCATCCACTCCCACTGCCTGGACGAGATGAGGGACGGCGGCACGCTCTTTTCGAGGTTCATCAGGCACCGCTCGATGAAGAGCTGCGCGGCGGAGAGCGCATGGCGCACGCGCGTGGTCTGCATGCACGGCTCCATCTCGACGTCCATCAGGAAGTATTCGAACAGCTTGTCCGCTGTGTCGATGTGGCGGGTGGCCGTGCTCTCCGCCATCTTGCGCAGGATGAACGCCACCAGGGCGTCTCTCTGGAGCCCGCGCAGCTCGTCGGTGATCGTCCGGATGAAAGCGCGCCAACCCGCTTCGCCATAGCTGCTGCGCAGAGCGGCCTGGAAGGCCTGCACGGTGTCCTTGGTCGGTTCGTTGGTCATCGCGTTCACGACAGCGGCGACGGGGACGTTGAGCTTCTTCGCCAGCAGGCCGGCGTCGTAGACACGCTGGAAGGACTCCACGCGGGTCAGGTTCGCAACGGCCAGGCCGAAACGCCCCAGCAGCGCGTCCTGAGTCGCGCTGTCCCCCCATCGGGTCAGGCTCAGGAGCAGGGGCTGACCGTCCGGCAGAGTGGCATTGGGCTTCTGCAGCACCGAGAACAGACGCTCGTCGTCGGGCGACAGCTCGGCTTTCAGCCGCGCGAAGCTCAGGACCGCGACCAGCGCGTCCTTCAGGGGCTTCCAGGTCGTATCGCTTGGCCGGCCGGAGTCGGCCAGGGCATTGAGCCATCCCTTGCCGCCGATCTGATACTCGATCCGCGTGGCGAAGTGGACGACCTCGGGTGCCGTCATCTTCAGCGCCGACGCCAGCGACCACACTTTGAGAAGGCGAATCGTGGTGCCCCGGAGGGTGGCCGCCGTGAGCTCCGGCGCGAGCAGGTCGTCGAGGGCCGGCTTCGCGGCGTCCGCCGCAGCTTGGAGAACCTTCGGGTCGGTCAGCATCGCCTGTACAAAGGCAGGATCGATGCGCAGCGCGGCGCTCGCGGTGACCACGGCCTGCTCGCGCTTGCGGGCGATCTTGCCGGCGGGATCATCGGCGAGGGCGAGCTCGCCGTCGATCGCTGCGAACGCGGCGCGAAGCGCGCTGGCCAGATCGGTGAACAGCCGGTCTTCCGGGACCGACTTGCCGCTCAAATCCTCGTTCCAGATCAGGTAGAGAGCCTGCGCGGGCTTCAAGCCGCTGGCGGCGAACGTCGTCATGAAATCGAGGAACTGGATCATCTGTAGATTCGGCGGGTCCGGCGCGGCGAACGGATCGAGGCGGGTGTAACGGAGCAACGCCTGCAGCTCGACGACGCTCACGCCCAGGACGCCGGCCAGCCAGGCCCGGCTCGCGTTCGTGCCGCCGGGAGTCAGAGGCGACCAGCACGCGAGCAGGTCCGGCAGGCCTCTCTCCGGCGTCAGCTTCAGGCGCTCCATCGCCTGGAAGGCGACTCCGATCCGCGGCAGCAGGGCGAGGAAGCCGGCATCCAGGCGCTCGAGGTCGACCGCTTCGCTGCCGCCGGGCTGCTGCATGGCCGCCGGATAGAGCGCCGCGATCAACTGATCGGTCCGGGCGATCGACAGCCCGAGCTTCTTCCGGAGGCGGAGGAAGCGCAGCAGCGCCACATAATGGATCTTCAGGAGAGGACCTGTGCTCCCGTCGAGCTTCGCACAGCGGAATTCGACGGAGTCGAACGTGAAGAGGACGGGGCTGCCGCTCGTATCGAACAGGACGACCGGTCCCAGACGGCGCAGGAACTGGGTCCCGAGGATCTCGGCCAGCTCCTCGTAGGTGATTCCAACCCGGCGCGTGAAGGGCTTGGCCTTCACCAGCTCCACCAGGGGATCGGCCGCGGCGGCAAGCCCGTAGAGCTGCTGCACGGTCAGGGTCCTGTCGGTCAACAGGCGGTATTCGTCGCGCGACAGCTTGAGCCGCTCCATCAGGATGTCGCGCCAGCCGTAGCCGGCCGGGTTCGGCCGTTCCACGGCGTCGTCCTTGCGCAGCGCCTCCATGGCCCGGTGCAGCGGGACCCCGTTCTGGTCGAAAAGGCGCCGCAGGGTCTCCAGCGGCTTGTGGAACGGCAGCGGGGGCGGGAAGCTCTCGGCCTTCAAGGTGTTGTAGGCCGCTTCCGCTTCGTCGACGTTTTGCGGGTTGGCCAGGAGCTCCTCCGGGCTCACGTTCCCGGGCGTGCCGTATCCCTTGTAGGCGGCGAGCGAGAGGTTGTGCGTGACGAAGTACTCCAGAGTCTCGTTGACCAGATCGATGTAGGGCACCAGCAGGTTGGTGTTGTCGCAGGTCAGCGGCAGGTGCTGGAGGTCCGGCCGGCGCCCGAGAAGGATCTGCTGCGGGTTCTTCTCCTTTTCCTCCGGGTGATCGAGGAATTGCAGCAGGTCCACCAGGTACGCCGCGGGGCTGAGGACCGACCGGCAGTGCTCGCAAGCGCAGTAGTCCATGGAGCCGAAGATGCCTTCGAGCGTAGGATAGGCAAGGATGTTGGAGACTTGCGGCGGTTCCTCGGCCGGAAGGAGGACGGAACCCTCCGGGGTCATGCCGAGCCCGGGCGCGTTGCGCGCCACCATGTAGCTGACCGCCACGTTGAGCACGGTGTTGTGCACCCGCTTGGCCTGGGCGTAGATCTGCCGGGCCTTCGCCTCGCCGCCGAGCGGGTCCTTGAACCGGCGGACGAACTCCTCCTCCTCGAAGGCGACGATGTCGTAGGCGGAGTCCAGCCCATTGGTGAGCAGGACGCCCATCGCCTGGACGTCCTGCGTGATCCGGGAGACCCGCATCTGCTGCAGCCTCGCCTCCTCCGCGGGGTCGGTGGCCATCGCAGGGGCGACGGACCGCGCGACCCCTTGCGCTGCGCGCTCGGCAGCCTTCTTTGCGGCCTTGGGGGGCACCTTGATCTCGTTCTTGCGGACCTTCTCGGCGATCACGGCCGTCGGGAACGACTGGCGGACCTTCTCGGCCAGGGTCTCGGCGTAGTTGGCGCGCCGTTCCTGCTCGGAATTTCCCGGGATCTGGCTGGGAAGCGGGCTCTTGGCCACGAGATCCTTCCAGGCCTCGGCGTTGTAGAAGCCGCCGCTCGCGAGGTCCTCCGGAGTGGAGACCTTGCCGCGGAGGGCCTTGATCAACGGCGCGTTGTTGAGCGTGAGCGCGGCCAGCTCGCTGTCGAGCCGGAGCCGCTCCGCGACCTCCCCTCCGAACGCGCTCCGCACCTCGTCGAAGAGCTTCGCCGGGTCCTTGCGGTAGCGGGCGTAGAGCTCGGCGAGCTTCTGCTGCTGCTTTTCATCCGGGAGCGTGAGCTCCACCAGCTCCTTGAGCGACGAGGTCCCTTCCACCGGCCGGTTGTCGAGGACGCGCTTGACCGCGAGCTTCTGAAAGGCCTTCTCGGCTTCGGCCAGCTTGCCGCCCAGGCTCTGCAGGATCACGCCCTGATCGATCGCCGTCCTCCAGATTCCGGTGACGGTTTCGAGGTCGGTCTGGTAGAGCGCGTCCGGCTCGGCGGGCACGCGGGCGCGCAAGAGGGCGTAATAGAAAGCCGGGTGAATGGGGGACTCCGCGGCGAGCTCGTCCGCGGCGGCGGCCATGGCCACGCTGCGCACTTCGCAACCGCACTTGTTGGCCAGGTAGGTGACGTCCTGCCGTTCGCCGGACTCCTCTAGATCGCGGAGCTTGCCCTTGTAGTGTTCGCCGATGGCGCCGAGAAGACTCTCGAATTCGCTCGGCAAGCCCTGGGTGTTGGCGGGCACGCTGACGTCGAGCACCGCCGGGCTGGTTGCTTCGTAGAGGATCTCCGACGCAGCCAGGAAGGTTTCTCCGGAGGAGATGCGCGCCTGCAGGTCCGGCTTCGCCATCTCCGCGGGAAGCTTGCTCGCGGGGAAGTCCACCGCATAGCGTCCGCGCGCATCGGTTTTCACGTCGGCCAGCGGCACGTCCGGCCCGGCCTGCTTGCCCACGATTTCGACACGCAGCACGCCGATCACGTCGCGGCCGGGGCTGGTGACGGCGCCCGTCACGGTGAAGTGGTCGGGTTTCTCTTCCGCGGCTTTCGCAAGGGGAGGAGCCGCCGGGCTCTGCGTCATTGCCTTGCCCT
>JBJMGZ010000563.1:0-2556 GCA_045807605.1 Thermoanaerobaculia bacterium
GGGGCTTGCCCCCTCCCGGGTGGGCGGAGGCTCCAGAAGCGAATCGCTTGACCTTGGGGCTTTCCCCCGCCCGGGAGGGGGCAAGCCCCTCCCCTACATCCTGACCAGCAATGCTGCTGTGCCGAGTCCTAGCCTTCCTGCTCCCCTGCGGCGCGCATCTGCTCGTCGAGCTGGTCGCCCAGCTCCAGGGTGCGCCGCAGGGCCGCGTCGATGGCATCGGTCAGGATCGCGGAGAAGCGGCCCTGGTGCAGGATGTGGAGGGCGCGGGAGGTGGTCCCGCCCGGGGAGGTCACGCTGTCGATCAGCTCGGCCGGGTGGCGCTCGGACGAGAGGATCATCTCGGCCGTGCCGATGATCGTTTCCAGCACGGACTGGCGCGCCAGCGGGCGCGGCTCGCCGATGAAGTTGGCCGCGTCCTCCAGCGACTTGACGAAGTGGGCGATGATCGCCGGCCCGGTGCCGTTGACGGCCGTTGCGCGGTCCACGTCCAGCTCGTCCGAGACGTAGACCTCCTTGCCCATGGTGCGCAGGATGCTCCGCACCTCCTCGCGCGCTGCGGGGCGGACCTCGGGGGCGGCGGTCCAGACGGTCATCCCGCGGCGGATGCGGCAGGGGAGGTTCGGCATGCAGCGGACGATGGCCGGATGCCCCAGCGAGCTGCCGAGCACCTTCATGCGCGCCCCGGCGATGATGGACAGGACCAGATGCTCCTCCCGGATGCCCTTGCGGATCTCCGGCAGCACCTTCGGCAGGGTCTGCGGCTTGACGGAGAGGACCACGAGGTCCGCGTTCGCCACGGCCTCCAGGTTGTCGGTCGTGCCGTGAATGCCATAGGCCTCCTGCAGCTTCGCGGCGCGCTCCTCGCGCGGCCCCGAGGCCCAGATGCGGTCCGGCTCCGTGGCGCCCTGACTCAGCAGGCCGCTGATCATCACCTCCGCCATGACTCCGGAGCCCACGAAGGCGATCCGGGAGGAACGCAGGTCGCTCATCAGGTCAGCTCTCCCTTACTCCGTCACGCCGCAGCCGATCTCGTCGACCTCGGACCAGTAGCCGCGGCCGTCGCGGTCCCGCACCTTGAACGAGATCCGCTGGCCCGGATCGCAGGCTACCGGGTGGGACCAGGGACCTTCGGAGGGACCCTCGCCCTGTTGCCAGCCCTCGCCGTTCACGCCCCAGAACGGCATGTAGCCGAGCCTTCCCCGGCTCGCCGTCGCGCTGCAGATGCCGGTGCACTGCGGGGACTCGTCTCCGCCGCACTCCCACTGGCAGTCCGCGATCTCCACGAGGGGGGCGCAGGAGACGGTGAAGACGCGGGGCTTGGACGCGTGCTTCTTCAGGCAGATGTGCTGCCGCTCGCCGTCCTTCATTGCCGGGAAGACGCCGACGACGAGCGTATGGCGGCCGCAGGTCACGTCGTTGGGCTGCATCCGGGCGATGTCCCAGGAGCCGGAGGCTCCCACCCGGAATTCCGACTGCATGCGGTCGCTGTCGATCCTGTACTCCACCAGGACCCCGTCGGCGCCGCCCCCGGCCGTCCACGTGCCCTTGGCGCCGATGGTGCCGTCTTCCGCCACCGTCAGGTCGGCGATTTCGACCGAGGTCGCGGCGGTCGAGCAGAGGTCTTCCGCCAGGAGCGGCGCGGCGGGTATCCAGCCGAGGAGGCAGCCGAGGAGGACCCGGATTGCGAGCTTCATCTATGGCTCCTTACAACGTGACGATCCGTCCGGTCTCGCGGATCATCCGCGAGAAGCTTTGCCATCCCAGCAGGGCATCCACGGAGGCCTGGACCCTGGCGAGGTCGAGCCCGAGCAGGTGGGCGGTGGCGCTGCAAGCATAGACCCGGATGAGCCCGTCCTCGCGCCCGGGCGCCAGCATCTCGGAGAGCGGCGGCATGGCGAGCGCCTCCAGGCGCTCGGCCGAGAGCGGCGGCTGCGGATCGAGCTCGTCCCACCGCCCGGTCGCCCAGGCCTGGAGCGCCCCGAAGAACAGCGCCAGGTCGACCCGGTCCCCGCCCGCCGCCGCGCTGGCGGCCAGCGACGAGATCTGAAACCGCATGTCCCAGGTGCCGCCATGGGCGAGGATCAGGAGGTCGGCCATGGGATGCTCAAAGAGCTGCAGCCGGCAGATTCTCGGCAGGGGCTTCCGTCGTCAAAGCCTGTAGAGCTACTTGTAGCTCGTTCTGCAACTCTCCCGGCCCAACCATCGATTCAATGATGACCGGGCACTCATCTGGAATGAGCTTGGCCACACGACGGAATCCACAGAGAGCGGCAAAGCCGATTGCGATGTGCTTCCCATGAGGGTCCACCTCGCTGATGTGAATCTGCCTCAGGCGGCTCTGGAATCTCTGCAACAGCCCCATTGCGATTCCCATGGTGGGATCCACTTGGCGGGCATGGCCGATGTCGAAGCAAAATGAGGCATCTGGCAATCTGCGAAACATCAGCTCCATCTCTGAAACTGTCCGGCCCACCGGCTTTCTCTGGTCCATGTTCTCCAGACACAAGCGACTGCCGAGTAGTCGCCACTGCTCTGAGTCGACCACGATGTCCGGAT
>JBJMGZ010000564.1:0-8682 GCA_045807605.1 Thermoanaerobaculia bacterium
AGGACACCAAGGACTTCAAGGACACCAAGGACGAGAAGAAAAGGGACGCCCGGCCTCTTTGTCCTTGTTGTCCTTGGAGTCCTTGGTGTCCTTGTCGTCCTTTTCTGCCGCGCAGACCCCTGGCTAGCGCTCTGTTGTCCCCTCCCGGGCGGCCGGTCGTACCTGATCGGATGAGCCCTTGTCCCCCAGAATGCCCCTTGCTGCACCTAGGAAGGTAGTACCCAAGGTCAGACGTCCGGGTGTCGTTCACTTCCAGGTGCCGAAGGCGGAGAGGGGTTGCGCCGTGTTCTGTCCCAATTGTCTGTCAGAGTACGAGGAGAGCTCCACCTGGTGCGATGTGTGCGAGGTCGAGCTGGTGGAGGCCGCGGAGGAGGAGGACGAGATCGAGTTCCTGCCCTTCCTGGAAGTCACGGACGCGGAGGTCTTCGGCGAGGTCACCGGGTGCCTCGAAGAGGCCGGCATCGCCTGGTTCGTGCAGAGCGAGGAGTCGCTCGGCCTGCTGCCGCGCGACGGGCGTCCCGCGCCGGGTCCCCCCGGCGAAAGCGTCGCCATCGTCTACGTCGACAAGGCCCGGCTGGAAAAGGCCCGCAAGCTGTGCGGCGTGGCCGCGGCGACCGCGACGGTCGCGGCCGGCTAACGCCCGATCGCTAACACCAGGTACGGATTGAGCCGGCTCCCGGCCAAGATCCGCAGCCCCGGCAGGCGGGTGCTCCAGAGAAATGCGGCGGCCGGGAGGTAGAAGAGCTGCCCGTACCAGTGGCGGCGCACCTGGCGGCAGGCGAGGCGGCCGTGGGGGCTCAACGGACGCGCCCGCCAGCCCCCCGGGATCTTCGCGAGATAGCCGCGCACCTCCCGCAACGTCGGCAGGAAGCCCTCGTCCAGGGGATGGACCCGCGCGCCTCCGGCCTGGGGGCCGTGCCAGAAGTCGATGGGGAAGGCGCCGTTCGGAAAGTCGAGCCAGAGCTCGCCTCCGGTCCCCAGCACCCGCAGCAGCTCCCCGAGAAAACGGACGCGCTGCTCGTCCCGGTCCGGCAGCGGGCGGACGGTGTTGGTCTCGCCGCCGGTCTCCGCGACGCCGATGTGCTCGATCACTCCCGAGGAGAGGACGGCGTGGAAGAAGCCGTCGGGGAAGGGGAGCTCGAGCGCGTCGCCCACGAGCAGGTGGTCCCGGTGCCTGCGCTCGCGCCATTGCCACTTGCGCAGAGCCGAGAGGTCGTTGCCCCAGGCCGCGAACCCCGCGTCGCGCAGCAGATCCACCGACAGGCCGTTGCCGCAGCCGCAGTCGAGGACGCGCACCTCGCTTGAAGGAAGCCCGAGCCTGCGCGCCAACCGGCGGAGCAGGGGGAGGTAGTAGCCCTCGATGCGGGAGTGGGTGCCGCCCACCTCGTTTTCCAGCCCTTCGACATGGCAGGCCGGCAGCTCCTGCCCGTCGAAGGCATCGTAGTAGACGCCGCCGGCGAAGTCGGCGATGCCGTCCGCGACCGGGTAGAGGACGCCGCAGCTCCCGCAGGCGAGCCCCTCTTGCGAGGAGGTCAGAGCCCCGTGACACTGCGGGCAGACGTAGGGGGTCAAGCCGTGGGCTCCTTCTCCTGGAGATCCAGCTTCGCCATCTTCTCGGGGCTCTTCTTGAGCTCGCGGGCCAGCCTCGTTCCGAGCTGGCGCTGGAGCTTGCCGCGGTCGGCGGGGGCGGTCTTGCTCGCGTCCACCCAGCCGCCGGCCATCATGCCGTGGCCTCCGCCCTTGCCGCGGCGGCCGACCAGGCGCGCCATGACCGAGCCGGCGTCCGCCCGGGAGTTCGTGGTGCGGATCGAGAGGTACAGGCGCTCGCCGAAGAAGCCGGTGCAGAGCGACCAGGTCCTGCCCTCCATGCGCAGCAGCAGGTCCGCGATCTCGGGCACGATGTCGGGCTGCTCCACGTCCCCGAGGTGGCTGACGATCAGCGAGTCCACGGCGATCAGGTTCTCCAGCGCCTCGTGCAGGTTGCTGTAGTAGGTCAGGGGCAGGCGCGGGCTCTGGATGCGCGCCAGGATGCGGTGGTTCGCGTGCGGGAAGAAATGGTCGTAGACCGCCTTGTCCGGGCCGGCCCACTCGCGCGCGAAGTCCTGGGTCTCGGAACGGATGGCGTAGATGAGCGCCGTGGACACCGCGTGCGTGTAGCGCACGCCGCTCGCCAGCAGGTACTCGGCCACGATGGTCGCCGTCGCGCCGTAGGGAGGGCGGATGTCGACGAAGGGCATCGACTGCGTGTTGGCGCGCACGGGATGGTGGTCGAGGACGATGTCCGGCGTGATGCGCGCGGGGAGCTGGTTGTTGCCGCTGCGCGGCTGGGTGTCCACCAGGGCGAAGTGCTCGTACTTCTTCCAGCTCAGGTTGCGCACGTGGCTGAGCTTCAGGTGGAGGCTCCGGACCATTTCCCGGTTCTCGGCGCGGCCGACGATGCCGCCGTAGGCGATCGTGACCCGCTGCTTGAAGGCGCAGCGCAGGAGGTGGGAGAGGATCAGCGCCGAGGCCAGGGCGTCCGGGTCCGGGTTGTCGTGGGTGAGGACCAGCCAGCGCCCGCCCCGGGTGTCCCGCCGGATCAGCTCGGACAGCTTCTGGAAGCACTCGCGGGTGGCGTCGGTGATCATGGGGAGGCCGATTGTACCGGATGCATTAAGATGGCCCACCATCGGGTCCATCATCGGGGGAAGCAAGCCATGCGGTACGTCCGAGCATCGTTCCTGATCGCGGTCTGCGGGCTCGTCCCGGCAGGGCCCGCGCTCGCCCAGCCTGCCGTGGAGCAGGCCCTGGCGGCGATCCGCCCCGAGGCCATCCGGGCGCACATGCGCTTTCTGGCCGACGACCTGCTGGAAGGCCGAAGGACCGGTACGCGCGGCTACGACGTCGCCGCCCGGTACGTGGCGACCCGCTTCGAAGAGCTGGGGCTCGAGCCCGCGGGGGCGGCCGGCGGCTACTTCCAGCCGGTCCCGCTGCTGGACATGACCACGGTGGACGCCGAATGCTCCCTGACCGTGCTGCGCGGCCGCCGGAAGATCGAGCTCAAGTACGGTCCGGACTTCCTCGTCCGCTACGCCGCGGAGGAGTCGAGCGTCACCGCTCCCGTGGTCTTCGCGGGGTTCGGCGTGACCGCTCCGGAGCTGGGCTACGACGACTACGCCGGCATCGACGTGCGGGGCAAGATCGCGGCCGTCCTGCTCGGCTCGCCGTCCAGCTTCCCGACCGACCAGAGGGCCTACTACTCGGACCGGACCGTTCAGGCCGGGAACGCGTTCGCTCATGGGGCGGTGGGGCTCCTGGCGATCTACACCCCGGAGCGGGAGCGGCGGCTGCCCTGGGACGCCGCGGTGCGTCTTTCCCACTGGCCTTCCTCGTCGTGGGTGGACGAGGAGGGCAAGCCGCACCTCTCGATGCGCGGGGTGGCCGCGCTGAGCGGCAAGGCAGCGAAGGAGCTCTTCGTGGGCGCGCCGCACAGTCTCGAGGAGGTCTTCGAGGCCTCCGGGACGGGCCGGCCGCAGTCGTTCGAGCTTCCGGTGCGGGTCAGCCTGCGCACCGTGGGCCGGAGCCGCAGGGCCGAGAGCCGGAACGTGGCCGCGGTGCTGCGCGGCTCCGATCCGCGGCTCAAGGACGAGTACGTCGTCCTGAGCGCCCATCTCGATCATCTCGGGATCGAGGAGGGCGAGGCGAAGGGCGGCGATTCGATCTACAACGGCGCCTACGACAACGCCTCGGGGATCGCCGTCATGCTGGAGGTCGCGCAGGCCTTCGCCGGTCTGCCGGCGCCGCGCAGGTCCATCCTCTTTCTCGCCGTCACCGGAGAGGAGGAGGGGCTGAACGGCTCGGACTTCTTCGCCCACCATCCCACGGTGCCGCTCGACCGGATCGTGGCCAACACCAACCTCGACATGTTCCTGATGTTCCACCCGCTGCGCGACGTCATCGCCTTCGGCGCGGAGCATTCGAGCCTGGGGCGCACGGTGGAGGAGGCGGCGCGCCGGCTCGGGATCGGATTGAGCCCGGACCCGTTTCCGGAGCAGGTGCTGTTCATCCGCAGCGATCACTACTCGTTCGTCCAGCAGGGGATCCCCGCGGTCTTCGTGACCGGCGGCTTCGGGACGGACGACCCCGCCGTCGACGGCAGGGCGCTCTGGATCCGATGGATGCAGGAGGTCTACCACCAGACCGGCGACGACATGAGCCAGGCGATCGATTTCGGAGCCGGCGTGCAGTTCGCGAAGCTGAGCTTCCTCATCAGCTATCTGGTGGCGCAGGACGACGAGCCGCCGAGCTGGAACGCCGGGGACTTCTTCGGCGCCAGGTTCGGGCGTCCGCCCGTGCTACGATCCGCCCGGCCATGATCCAGGAGCTCTTCCGTATCGGTCCGTTCGCGATCAGCCCCTTCGGGGTGATGCTCGTCCTCTCGTTCGTCGCCGGCTATCTCCAGCTCCTCTGGGGGATGCGCCGCTTCGGCCTGGGGGACGACGAGGATGCCAGCGCCGTCGTCTTCGCGGCGGGCGTGGGCGGGATCGTGGGGGCCAAGGTCTACTATGCCATCCTCAACCGGGACCTGGCGGTGCTGTTCGACCGCTCCGGGCTCGTCTGGTATGGCGGCTTCCTCCTCGGCGCCGCGGCCGTGCTCTTCACCATGTACAAGCGCCGGCTCTTCCACTGGCGCATGGCGGACGTGGCCGCCCTGGCGCTCGCGCTCGGCTACGCCATCGGCCGGATCGGCTGCTTCCTGGTGGGGGACGACTACGGCCGGCCGACCGACCTGCCCTGGGGCGTGGCTTTCCCGGTCGGCCTGCCGCCGACCACGGCCGGCGAGCTGCGCAGCCTGTTCGGCGTGAACATCCCCGCGGGCGTCCCGGACAGCCAGCTGATGCGCGTCCATCCCACGCAGATCTACGAGACCCTCTCGTGCCTCGCCATCTGGGGCTTCGGCATGTGGCTGCTCCGCCGGCGGCGCCGGGGGGAAAAACTGGAGGAGGAGCGCGGAGTCGGCGTGGTGGCGCTCACGGTCCTCGCGCTCCTGGCGGTCGAGCGCTTCCTGATCGAGATCCTGCGCGCCAAGGACGACCGCTTCTTCGGCCCGTTCACGCTCGCCCAGCTCATCAGCGTCACGATCCTGGCCCTGATCCTCGCGATCGCCTGGATGCGCCGCCGCCGTCTCCAGCTCCGCACGGCCTGAGGCTTGCAGATGCCTGCCCGTCGGACGCCGCCGCGGCTCCTGACCATCGCCGGCTCGGATTCCGGCGGCGGGGCCGGCATTCAAGCCGACCTGAAGACCTTCGCCGCGCACGGCGCCTATGGCATGAGCGCCATCACCGCCCTGACCGCCCAGAACACCCGCGGCGTGCGCGCCGTGCACGAGGTGCCGCCGGAGATCGTCGCCGCCCAGATCGACGCCGTCTTCGAGGACATCGGGGTCGACGCGGTCAAGATCGGCATGCTGGCGAGCGCGCCGATCGTGCGGGCCGTGGCGGACCGGCTGCGGTTCTGGAAGCCCTTCCGGGTCGTGCTCGATCCGGTCATGGTGGCCAAGAGCGGCGATGCGCTGCTGCGCGACGACGCGGTCGAGGCGATGCTCGAGGAGCTGGTCCCGCTCTGCGCGATCGTCACTCCGAACCTGCCCGAGCTGGAGCGGATGACGGGCCTGCGCGCAACCGAGGCGGCGGCCAGAGAGCTCTCCCGGCGCGGGCCGGCGGTGCTGGCCAAGGGAGGGCATGGGGAAGGAGAAGAGGTTGTTGATCTGTTGATCGTGTCAGGCGAGGTCCACCTCTTCCGCCATCCCCGTCTCGCGACGACCTCGACGCACGGCACCGGCTGCACGCTGTCCTCGGCGATCGCGGCGCGGCTGGGCCGGGGGGAGGAGCTGCCGCGGGCGGTCGGCGGCGCGATCGAATACCTGCAGGGGGCCATGAAGGCCGCGTACCCGTTGGGCTCGGGCCACGGCCCCGTGGACCATCTTTGGAGGCAGCCATGAGCGACCTTTGGGGACAGTCATGAGCGACGTTCTCGACCTTCTGGTGGTGGGGGCCGGCCCCACGGGGATCGCCATCGGCGCGGAGGCGCGGCGCCGCGGCGTCGGCGTGCTGGTCATGGACCGCGGCCCGCTCACCGCCGCGATCCAGGGGTATCCCACCTTCATGGAGTTCTTCACCACCCGCGACCGCCTGGAGATCGCGGACATTCCGTTCACCATTCCGGACGACAAGCCGACCCGGCGCCAGGCCCTGGCCTACTACCGACTGGTCACGGACCGTTACCAGATCCCCCTGGCCCTGTACGAGGAGGTTCTGGAGATCCGCAGGGAGGGGGAGGGCTTCGTGGTCTCCTCGGCCGGCCGGAAGGGTCCGCGGGAGCTGCGGGCGCGGGCCGTGGCCGTGGCCACCGGCTACTTCGGCAATCCCCGGCGCCTGGGCGTGCCCGGCGAGGACCTCCCCTGGGTCTCGACGCGCTACAAGGAGGCCTACCCGCACTACAACCAGGACGTGGTGATCGTCGGCGCGGGCAACACCGCGGCCGAGGCGGCGCTCGACCTCTGGCGCAACGGTGCGCGCGTGACCCTCGTTCATCGCGGTCCGCACGTCAAGCCCGGGGTCAAGTACTGGGTCAAGCCGGACATCGAGAACCGCATCGAGGAGGGCTCGATCGCGGCACGCTTCAACTCGGTGGTGTGCGCGTTTCGGAATGACCAGGAGATGGGGGTGGAGATCCAGGGGCCGGACGGGCTCGAGCTGGTTCCCGCGCAGGCGGCCTACGTGCTCGTGGGCTACACCCCCGAGGTGGACCTGATGCAGCGCGCCGGCGTGCGCATCGACCCGGAGAGCCTGGTGCCGGATTACGATTCCGCGACCTGCGAGTCGAACGTGCCGGGCCTCTACATAGCCGGCACGATCCAGGCCGGCCGCCGCACCGATCGCATCTTCATCGAGAACTCGCGCGATCATGGGCCGCTGATCGTGGACCACCTGGTGAAGCGGCTGGCGCAGGTGCCCGCCCTGACCTGAGAAACTTTTTCGACCCAGCCCCCGTCCAAGCCTGTTGAGGAGGTGCTCCCATGAAGGTAGCGATGCAGCTCATGGCCTTGGCGTTGGTGGCGACCGCTCCGTCCCTGGGCACTGCGGCGGAGCCCAGGCAGATCGAGGTCCCGGTCATCGGCGAGACCATCGACGTCCGCGTGGTGAACGTGGAAGTGGTAGCCACCTCCAATGGCGAGCTCGTGCGCGGCCTCACCGCCGCCGACTTCCGCCTCCTGATCGACGGCAAGGAGGTGCCCATCGAGTTCTTCACCGAAGTCGCCGAGGGAACCGCTGCGGCGGCGGCGCCGGACGCACCCACCTCCCCGGTCGCTCCGGCCGAGGCGATCCCGCGCAGCTACCTGGTCTTCGTGGACGAGTCGTTCTCGGTCGCCGAGCCGCGCAACGTGGTGCTGGAGAAGCTGGAAGCGGACCTGAAGCTCATGGGTCCGGAGGACCAGATGGCTGTCCTGGCGTTCAACGGCGCCAGGATCGAGGTGCTGAGCCCCTGGACCTCCGACCGGGCCGCCCTCGCCGTGGTGCTGCGCCAGGCGCGGCAGCGCGAGGCCCACGGCAACAAGGCCCTGGCCCAGCACCGCGGCCTGCAGAGGGACCAGGACTGGGCCATCGAGATGGCGGAGGCGGGCGCGCTCGAAGGGGACCAGGTCCAGGCGATCCTGGACGCGACGTCCAGGCGGGTCAGCCCCGAGGCGCGCACGCAGCTCGGCAAGACGGCGCTCGCCATGGCCGGCACGCTGCGCGGCTTCGAGCTGCCGTTCGGCCGCAAGGTGATGCTGCTCCTCTCCGGCGGCTGGTCCCTGGGCGTGGCGCCGCGCCTCTACGGTCCGGTGGTGACCGCCGCCAACCAGCTCGGCTACACGATCTATCCCGTGGACGTGGCGAGCCCCACGCCCGAGATCCTCAAGATGCTCGACGCCGTGGCCATCCAGACCGGCGGCCGGGTGGTGGCCTCGGTCAAGCAGGCGGTCTTCCGGCAGGTAGTGGCGGACTCGGGCACCTACTACTGGCTCGGCATCACGCCGAGCTGGCAGGCGAACGACCGCAGCCACTCGATCCAGGTGGAGTCGAAGCGCCCCGGCGTCGCGATGCGGGCGCGCACCGGTTTCCCCGACCTCTCGAAGAAGACCGAGAACGCGAGGAAAGCCGAGAGCGTGCTGCTCTTCGGCGGCGAGAAGGACGACCGCAAGCTCAAGGTCCTGCTCGGCAAGGCGAGGTCGCTCGGCCGCCAGGAGATCGAGGTGCCGGTGACCGTGGGCGTGCCGGTCGAGGCCCTGGCCCTGACCCCGTCGGGGAGAGGCTACATCGCCGAGGCGCCGCTCGCCGTGGCCGCTCTGGACGACAAGGGCGGGCGCGCCGAGATCCCCACCGCGAAGCTGCGGGTGGCGATCCGGGAGCTCCCCAACGCCGGCGGCCTGGCCCGCTTCCAGACCACCCTGCGCCTGCGCCGCGCGCCGCAACGCCTGGTGTTCACCGTCCGCGACGAGGTCAACGGCGACACCCTCTGGCAAGAGGTGGAGCTCGATCCGACCCTATGAAGCTGCTGTTGGCACTGATGCTGGCGGCTCTGTCCGCCCAGGACACGAAGCAGCCCGAGATCCCGGTCATCGGCGAGACCATCGACGTGCGCGTGGTCAACGTCGAGGTC
>JBJMGZ010000565.1:0-4683 GCA_045807605.1 Thermoanaerobaculia bacterium
TATACTCCCCTCGCTTTCAAGGGGGAGTCATGAGCACGAGAGGTGACACCGTCCTGGTGTTGGACCGCGATCCCGCGGTGCGCGAAGACCTGCGGCAGGCCTGGCGCACGGCCCGGCGGTTCCTGCGGCTGCAGCGCGAGCATCCGCTCTGGCTGCGGCGCCAGGCGATCGCCGACCGCCTGCTCGCCCTCGAATGGGTGCTCCTGATCGCGGTCACCTATGCGCTGGTCTTCGGGCCGCTCCCGTGGCCGCTCAAGCTCCTCCTGCTGATCCCCTGGAGCCTCTACTCCAGCCTGGCGCTCGACGTGGCGGTGCACTACTTCAACCACTGGCCGCCGTTCCGGCGCGAAGGGGGGAACGTGGCCCTGCGCGCCCTCGGCGTGCTCGTCTTCTTCAGCCCTCTGGAGGTGCGCTACCACCACTGGCAGCACCACCGCTACAACGATCCGTTCGACGACCCGCAGACCGCGCTCCAGGAGATCGCGCGCCGTCCGGGCTGGCGGAGCTGGGCGGCGCTCGGCAGGTACCTGGGCAGGGAGACGCTGCGCTCGGTCTGGGGGTTCCTCCCCTGGTCGGAGAAGCCGCCCTACATCGAGTCTTTGAAGATTTCGAAGCCGGCGCACTACCGGGAGATCGTGGCGACGCGCTGGGCCGGCCCGTGCTGGCTGGTGGCGCTGCTCGTGTGGAGACCGGTGGAGACGGCGCTCTTCCTGGTGCCGGCGACGCTCCTCGTGGCGCCGCTCGCGAGCTTCATCATGAACCTGACGGACCACGCGCCGAGCGATCTGACCCATCCCTTCCGGCAGGCCACCTGGCTGGAGCCGCGGACCCGGATGGAGCGCCTGATCTCGTTCGTGAACCACCAGACCGCGGCCACGCACCTGACGCACCACCTGTTCCCGCAGGTGCACTGGATCCACATGCGCCGGCTCCAGCGCCGCATGGGCCGGCTCTACGTGCGCTACGGCGCGCCGCGCTCCATGGTCCTCAACACCACCCTGCTCGGCAACCCGGTGGCGCTGGCGCGCGTGCTCGGAGGGCTCAAGCGGGTGCGGCCGGTGGGGGAGACGTGGGATCAGGCCGGACTATCGCAGAGCCCGGTTCGGGTGAATGGCCTTGGTTAGAGGAGAGCTGGCGATCGTCCGGAGCTGAGGCCCCGTCACCTCTGCGACGAAGGACCTGGCGGTCTGGAGCCAGCGCGGAGAAACTCCGAGGACCTGCTGTAGGAATGTCTTGGCCTCGGCCGTTTTCTTCTCGGCCTCGGTCCCTTCCCTGTCGGACGGCGGAGCGACCCTGTGCGGCAGGGGAACGCCGACCCCCCGGCGGAGCACCTGGTCGACCTCGACTCTACGGGCTGGCAGATCCAATTCGATGATGACGCTGGCGACCTCCGGAGAACGGTCTTCCGCCAGCCGCCGTAGCTCGGGGCTCTGGATCTTGCTCTCGGGAAAGGCTGCCAGGCTCATGAACGATCTCTCACCACCCCGATTATACGTTGACATTTCGAGGTGGTGGGAGCCGGAGAGTCAGAAGCCTTTCTCCTTTGCAAACCCGATAGCCCTCAGGATGTCGAGCCGGCCGAACCCGAATCGATGGTCCTGCCCCGCTTCGCCCAGCTCTTCCACGGAGCCGGTCAGCAGGTCTTGAATGAAGAAGGCGCGCTCTCCAGGAGGAATATTGCGGATCTTCGTCGCGCTGAGCAGCAGGGCGATGGCGCCGGCAACATGGGGCGTGGCCATGGAGGTACCGTTGAATGTGGCCCATTCACCCCCGGGCACTGCGGAACGGATGGTGAGGCCGGGTGCGGAGAGCTCGGGTTTCGAGTAGGGAAGCGGAAGGAAGTCGGGAGGGATGAAGTTCGACTCGTGGATGATCTGGGTGCGCCCTCCGCTGAAGCCGGCGACCCTGTCCTCACTGTCCGTGGCGCCGACGGCGAACGCGAACAGGTCGTTCCCGGGAGAGCCGGAGGTTTCCTGCCCCTCATTGCCGATGGCCGTGACCACCGGGACCCCTCCCTCCACACAGCTCAGGATGGCCTCGGTGTAGATGCTCGGCACCTCCGGACCCAGGGTGAGGCCGCCGAGGGACATGTTGATGACATCGACCTTCTGATCGAGGAAGGCCCAGTCGATACCGGCGAGCACCTGGGCATCCGAACCGCCCTTTTCCCCGTCCAGGACGAGCGCCACGGACACCTGCGCCTCCGGGGCGGCTCCAATCCACAGGCCGCTTGCGTTCCCTCCGACGATCGTGCCCGACACGTGAGTCCCGTGCCGGTCCGTGTCGTGGGGCTTCGAGCCCGCGACCGGGTCTCCATTCAGGTCGAACTCGGCCCATCCTGCCAGCTTGCCCTTGAGATCCGGGTGGGCGGCGTCGATCCCGGTGTCGAGGACTCCCACCTTGGCACCCTTGCCGCGTGCGTTGAAGGCTCCCCAGACGGACAGGGCTCCGATCGCCGTGATTCCCCAGGCGCTCACCTTGTTGTCGCGGACGTTGGCAGGGAGGCTCTTCGCCTCGATGACCCTGGGCAACCGGAGGTGACGGTTGGGGTAGATGTCCCTCACGCCGGGGGCGGCTGCGACCTGGCTCAGCTCGTCCGGAGTCAGCTCCAGAAGGACGCTCTTGGCGGTGAGGAACTCGGCAATGGCTCCGCGGACCGGGTTTTGCTCGTGACGGCTGACCGCCTCACATTTCAGCAGCGGCCGGATGGAGCGTCTTCCGTAGGCCATCTGTTGCTGGCGGCTGGTTCCTCGGAGCTGCGAGAGGCCGAACCTCTTCTCCTCTGCTTCCTTTTTCGCGGCGACCTTCGGTGCCGGCTCCACCTCGCTGGGCAGGATGTCGCGAGCGCTCTGGGAGAGGCTCCTCTGCAACATTCGATACGCGGCAGTGCGCAACGTCGGCTCCCTGCCCTCGTCGGCGGACCGCATGCGGACGATGACGGAGCGCAGGGCCCCTTCGCCCTCGTCGATGACCTTTTCCACTTTCTCTCGGATCGTTAGCGGCTCAGCCATGATTTGTGCCTCCCAGCAACAGGGACGGATGCACCTGTGGATTTCCGATCTTCCTCGGAATCGATGAAAAATTGCGGCTGGCAGGGTCGCAGAAGGGGCCGCCCCTGTCAAGCGGCGGCCCTGAGGAAGGAAGGCCGGGCTCTACCCCTTGACGTAAGGGTCCAGCAGCGCGTCCCAGCTCCTCGACATGCGGTCGTACTCGGCCGGGCAGCGCGCGGCGCGGCCCTCGGGCAGGGTCTCGTCGTCGACGAGCTCCTGGAAGGCTTCCGGGTTCTTGCCGTAGCTCCAGCAGACGATGTTGTAGAAGCGCTGCTCGTCGAGCGAGTGCTCGTCCCAGAAGGCGAGGTCGTCCATCTCCTCCTCCTCGTTGCCGACGAAGGAGTTGGCGCCGTCGATGGCCGCGTTCTCGCCGTCGTCGCCGCCCTGGAGGAGGATGAGGGTGGCGAGCTGGTCGACGGCGTCCTCCTCCCGGCCGGTGATCGGCAGGTCGTAGATGTCGATCAGCGAGTGCCCCATCTCGTGGAAGAAGGTGAACATGGTGGCGTCGGCGACGGAGGTGCCGGCCTCCTCCTGCTCCTCGTCGGTGTTGGCGTCCGCCATGAAGATCTCGGAGTAGTGCTCGACCAGCTCGTAGCAGATGGAGATCTGGCCGGAGTCCGGATCGTAGAAGGCGTTCACCTCGCCGCACTCCCGCATCACCACGGGCACGTTCGTCGGGAGCGCGAACACGCCGTTCAGCTCCTGGACCGTCTCCTCCAGCAGGCGGGTCTCCTTGAAGATCGCCTCCATCTGCTGGTAGTCCTCGTTGTCGGTCTCCTCGTACTTCACGATGAAGTCGCCGGTGTCGCGGACACCGCCCGACGGGGTTCTCTTGAAGCTCGACGGGATGGCGGCACGGGCCCTGGGGGCTGCCGGTACGGCATCGGCGGTATCGGCGGCATTGGCGGTATTGGCGGCGGCGGCGGGCGTCTCGGAAGCCGTCTTCGCCTCCTCGCCTTCCTCGGGAACCGGGCCGCAGGCGCCGAGTGCCAGCAGGGCCAGGATGGGCGCGCAACGGCGCACGAAGACATCGGTCATGACTTCCTCCTCGCAATGGACCTGCCGGGGGTTGCGGAGCGAGTGTAAACTGCCGCGCCATGAAAGTCGAACCGGTACGCCTGCAAGGCAGAACCATCCACCTGGAGCCGCTCAGTCTGGACCACGCGCCGGGCCTCTGGCCGCACGCCGGCCCCGAGGTCTTCCAGTGGCTGGCCGACCTGCCGCGGGACGGCAGCTACGAAGCGTTCCGGGACTGGATCGGCGAGACCGCGCGCAAGCCGGCCTCGCTCACGTTCGCGATGATCCTCGCTGGTACGGGAGAGCCGGTCGGGGTGTCGGGCTACCTGGACATCCGGCCCGACCACCGGGGGCTCGAGATCGGCCGCACCTGGATCGGCACGGCGAACCAGGGCACCCGGGTCAACCCGGAGAGCAAGCTCCTCCTCTTCCGCCACGCCTTCGAGACGCTCGGCGCGATCCGGGTCCAGCTCAAGACCGACCTCCGCAACCTCCACAGCCAGCGAGCCATCGAGAAGCTGGGCGCGGTCCGCGAGGGGGTCCTGCGGCAGTACCAGATCCGCAGCAACGGCGTGATCCGGGACACGGTCATGTACAGCATCCTCGCCGAGGAATG
>JBJMGZ010000566.1:0-2815 GCA_045807605.1 Thermoanaerobaculia bacterium
CCGGCTCCCTCTCCCGCGCAGCGGGGGAGGGCTGGGGAGGGGGCTCACTCCCAACTGCGATATCCTCGCCCCCGCCATGGGAAACACCCTCGACGCCTTCCGCCGCCTGGGCTATCTCTATGCCGATCTCGATCCTCTCGACCGGCTGGCGCCGGAGCCGGAGGCGCTGCTCGGGGAGGTCGACGATCCGGCCCTGGCCGAGCAGGCCCGCCGCTGGTACTGCGGCCCGATCGGCGTCGAGCTCATGCACATCGAGGACCCCGAGCGCCGGCGCTGGGTGCAGGAGCGCATGGAAGCCCCGCCCGGGGAAGAGACCCCTGAGCCCGCCGACCGCTCGCACGTCCTCGACCTGCTGATCCGCGCCGAGACCTTCGAGCAGATGATCCAGGCCCGCTACCTGGGCACGAAGCGCTTCTCGATCGAGGGGGTCGAAAGCCTTCTTCCGCTCCTCGACGAGATGCTCGAAGCCGCGTGCGAGCGCCAGGCGCGGCAGGTCGTGCTCGCCATGAGCCACCGCGGGCGGTTGAACGTCATGGTTCATACCGTGGGCGTGAAGACCGCCGACATCTTCGCCGGCTTCGAGGACGTGGACCCGCGCAGCATCCTGGGCGGCGGCGACGTCAAGTACCACATGGGCGCGACCGGCGACTTCACCGGACGCTGCGGCCACGCGGTCGGCGTCCACCTGGTCTCGAACCCCAGCCACCTGGAGGCGGTCGATCCCGTGGCGGTCGGCCGGGTGCGCGCCAAGCAGACCCGGCTCGGCGATGCTCAGGGCGAGAAAAGCCGAGAGCGGGTCTTCCCGATCGTCCTCCACGGCGACGCCGCCTTCGCCGGCCAGGGCGTGGTCGCCGAGACCCTGAACTTCGCGGGCCTGCCGGGCTACGACGTCGGGGGCACGATCCACGTCGTGGTGAACAACCTGATCGGTTTCACCACCGAGCCGAAGAGCCTGCACTCGTCGCGTTTCGCCACCGCCGTGGCCCGCCGGCTGCCCATCCCCATCTTCCACGTCAACGGCGAGGAGCCGGACGCGGTCGCCCGGGTGGCGCGTCTCGCCGTCGAGTACCGCCACACCTTCAAGAGCGACGTGATCGTCGACCTGATCGGCTACCGCCGCCACGGCCACAGCGAGGTGGACGACCCGACCATCACCCAGCCGCTCCTCTACAGGAAGATCGCGGCCCATCCGCCGATCTGGAAGATCTACGCCAAGGCGACCGGCGTCTCCGACGAGGAGGCCGCGAGCCGCGTGGCCGCCGTCCGCCAGGAATTGGAAACTGCGCACCAGGAGGCGTCGCGGATCGACAAGAAGCCGACGCTGCGCACCCTGCCGCCCTACTGGGCCCCCTACCCGGGCGGACCGCACAAGGCCGAGTACGAGGTGGGCACCGGCGTGAGCGCGGAACAGATCGCCGAGCTGACCCGGCCGCTCACCTCCTGGCCCGAGGGCTTCCACGTCCACGACAAGATCAAAAAGCTCCTGGAGCAGCGGGCGGAGATGGGGCAGGGCAAGCGCCCGATCGACTACGGCATGGCCGAGGCCCTGGCGTTCGCCTCGCTCCTGAAGCAGGGCATCCCGGTGCGCCTCACCGGGCAGGACAGCCGCCGCGGCACCTTCAACCAGCGCCACTCGGTGCTCATCGACGTGGAGAACAACCAGGAGCACGTGCCTCTCGCGCAAGTAGCCCCGGACGGGGGCTGGGTCGAGATCTACGACTCGTTCCTCTCCGAGGCCGCGGTGCTGGGCTTCGAGTACGGCTTCAGCCGCGATTATCCCGAGGCGCTGGTGCTCTGGGAGGCGCAGTTCGGCGATTTCGCGAACGGCGCGCAGATCATCATCGATCAATTCGTGACCGCGGGCGAGGACAAGTGGGGCCTGCTCTCCGGCGTGGTCCTGCTCCTCCCCCACGGCTACGAGGGGCAGGGGCCGGAGCACTCCAGCGCCCGCATGGAGCGCTACCTGCAGCTCTGCGGCGAGGACAACATCCAGGTCTGCCAGCCCTCGACCGCGGCGCAGTACTTCCACCTGCTGCGGCGGCAGGCGATGCGCCGCTGGCGCAAGCCCCTCGTCGTCATGACGCCGAAGAGCATGCTGCGCCACAAGGATTCGTCCTCGACCCTGGTTGATCTCGCGCGCGACCGCTTCCTCAACGTGGTGCCCGATCCGCAGGTCGAGGACGCGCAGCGGCTGATCCTGTGCACGGGAAAGATCGGCCACGAGCTCAAGCGCGAGCGCGAGAAGCGGAAGGACACCTCGACCGCGATCGCTTTCCTCGACCAGCTCTACCCGTTTCCGGAGGCGGAGCTCGCGGCGGTGCTGGAGGGGTATCCCAACCTGCGGGACATCCTCTGGGTGCAGGAGGAGCCGGCGAACATGGGCGCGCTCTTCTTCGTCCAGCCGCGCATCGAGCGCGTGGCGGGCCGGCCCATCCGCTCGCTCAAGCGCTCGGCCAGCGGCAGCCCCGCGACCGGCTCGGCCAAGGCCCACGCGCTGGAGCAGCAGACGCTGCTGACGCTCGCGTTTACCATCGGCGGTTGAGGAAGAAGCCCCCTCCCCTACCCTCCCCCGCTGCGCGGGAGAGGGGGTCCCCCGCCCCATCCCGGAAGATCGCATCCGGCTCCCTCTCCCGCGCAGCGGGGGAGGGCAGGGGAGGGGGTTCTGATCAGAACAGGAACCTGCGCGCGCCGCCGATGCGGAACCAGCGGTAGCCGTACGGCTCCAGCTCGATCTCGCGGTCCCGCTCCACCGTCTGGTCCGGCCGGTCCCCGAGGAGCTCCACCATCGGCTGGCTCTCGTCCTCCTTCTTCCAGG
>JBJMGZ010000567.1:0-9943 GCA_045807605.1 Thermoanaerobaculia bacterium
AGGAGGAGCTGCGCGACCCCGGCGAGCTGGTGCGGATGCTGTCGCAGGTGACGATCTGGGACTCGGCGCCCGCGGCCCTCGTTCAGCTCGCGCCGCTGTTCCCCCGGGCTCCCGAGGAGAGCCGGCTGCGCCTGGTGATGCTCTCGGGCGACTGGATTCCCGTGACGCTGCCGGACCGGGTGCGGTCGGCTTTCCCAGGGGCGCGCGTGGTCAGCCTGGGCGGCGCCACCGAGGCCACGGTGTGGTCCAACTGGTATCGGATCGCGAGAGTGGACCCGCGCTGGCCGAGCATCCCCTACGGCCGGCCCATCGCGAACGCCCGCTATCACGTGCTGGACGCCGCGTTCGAGCCCTGCCCGATCGGCGTGCCCGGCGACCTCCACATCGGCGGCGACTGCCTCTGCGTGGGCTACGCGGGCCAGCCGGACCTGACCGCGGCGTCGTTCCTCCCCGATCCGTTCTCGGCCGAGCCCGGAGCGCGCCTCTACCGTACCGGCGACCGCGCGCGGGCGTTCCCGGACGGCAACCTGGAGTTCCTCGGCCGCGCCGACCAGCAGGTGAAGATCCGGGGCTTCCGCATCGAGCCGGGGGAGATCGAGGCGGCGCTCGCCCGGCATCCGGACGTCCGGGAGGCCGCCGTCGTCGTCCGGGAGGACCATCCGGGCGACAGGAGGCTCGTGGCGTATGTGGTTCAGAGGTCCCCTTCCGACCTTGCCGCCTTCCTCCGCCGCACCCTGCCCGACTACATGATTCCTTCCGCCTTCGTCGCCCTCGACGAGCTGCCGGTCACCGCCAACGGCAAGCTCGACCGCCGCGCCCTGCCGGCCCCGCGCCGGGAGAGCTCCGGGGACGCCACCGATGTCCCCGCGACGCCCGCCGAAGAGCGCCTCCTGGCGATCTGGCGCGAGGTCCTGGGGATCGAACGCCTCGGCGTCCACGACAGCTTCTTCGACCTGGGAGGCCACTCCCTGCTCGCCACCCAGCTCATGGCGCGGCTGCGCGAGTCGTTCGGGATCGAGGTGCACCTCCGCACCCTGTTCCAGGCCCCCACCGTGGCCGGCCTGGCCGCCGCCCTGGGCGCCGAGGCTCCGGTATCCGCCGAGCCGCCGCTGGTCCCGAGGCCCCGCGAGGGAGACCTGCCGCTCTCCGCCTCCCAGCTCCGGCAGTGGTTCCTGATGCAGCTCGATCCCGGCGATCCGGCCTACACCCTGCCCCTGTCTCTGGACCTGGAAGGCCGCCTCGATCCCATGGCCCTCGAAGCCGCGCTGGCGGAGATCCTCCGCCGCCACGAAGTGCTGCGCACGGTCTTCCCTGCGAAGGGAGGACGCCCGGTCGCGGTCGTGCTCCCCGCCGTCCCCGCGCTGCCGCAGGTGGACCTCTCGGCCCTGCCCGAGGCCCTCCGCGACGAAGAGGCGCTCCGGCTGGAGACGGCGGATCATCGCTTCGATCTGGCGCGCGGCCCCCTGCTGCGGCTCGCCCTGCTGCGGCTGGGGGAGGAGAAGCACCGGCTTCGGCTCGCCGTCCACCACATCGTCTTCGACGGCTGGTCCTTCGGCGTCTTCACCCGCGAGTTGGCCGCGCTCTACGGCGGCGCGGTCCTGCCGGACCTGCCGATCCAGTACGCGGACTACGCGGCCTGGCAAAGCGAGTGGCTGGCCGGGCCGGCCGCCGGGGCCCAGGCGGAGTCCTGGAGATCGCGGCTCGACGGGGTCTCCCGCACCCTGGCGCTGCCCACCGACCGGCCGCGGCCCGCGGTGCAATCCTCGCGCGGCGCGCTGGTCCCCCTGGAGATCACGTCCGACCTCCGCGCCTTCGCGGCCCGCGAGGGGGTCACCCTCTTCATGGCCGGCCTCGCGGCATGGTCCGCGCTGCTCGCCCGCCATGCCGGGCAGGACGACTTCAACGTCGGCACCTTCGTGGCCAACCGCCGCCGCGAGGCCCTGGAGCGCCTGCTGGGGCTCTTCGTCAACACCCTGGCGCTGCCCGTGGACCTCGCAGGCGATCCCGGCTGGCGCGGCCTGCTCGCCCGCGTCCGCGAGAGCACCCTGGAGGCGTTCGAGCACCAGGAGCTTCCCTTCGAGCGCCTGCTCGAAGCGCTGGAGCTGGAGCGCGATCTGTCCCGGACGCCGCTCTTCCAGGTGCTCTTCGGCGTCCAGAACTTCGCGCTGCCGGCCTGCGAGGCACGGGATCTGACCTTCCGGCCGCTCTCCGCGGCCGAGCACGACCGCATCCCCGGCGATCTGGCTCTCTGGATGTGGGAGGAAGGCGAGGGCGTTTCGGGCTGGATCAAGTACGCCGCCGACCTCTTCGACCGCACGACCGCGGTGCGCCTTTCGCGGCAGCTCGCCACGTTGCTCGCCGCCGCCGTGGCCGACCCGGGAGCGCGCCTCTCCGACCTGCCGTTGCTGGCGGACGGCGAGCGCCATCAGCTCCTGCGGGAGTGGGGCACCGGAGCGCCGGCCGGGGCCGCGGAGGACCGGTTGACCGTGCCCGAGCGGATCGCTCTCCAGGCGGAGCGCGCGCCGCACGCCGCGGCGGTGGAGATGGGGGACGAGTGGCTCACCTACGCGGAGCTGGTCCATCGGGCGGACGGCCTGGCCGCGGAGCTGCGCCGCCGGGGAGCGGGTCCGGAGACGGTCGTAGGGATCGCCATGGAGCGCTCCCCCGCGCAGATCGTGTCCCTCCTGGGCATCCTCCGGGCCGGCGCCGCCTACCTGCCGCTCGATCCCGCCCTGCCGCCCGTCCGGCTCGCCCGCCTCGTCGAGGAGTCGGGAGCCCGGCTCGTCGTGGCCAGCCCGTCCGGAGCGGCGCGCCTGGCCGAGCTGCCGGCCGAGACGCTCGTGCTGGATGACCTCCATGTAGGGGCGGGGCTTGCCCCCGCCCGGGAGGGGGTAAACCCCTCCCCTACATCCCTGAAGGCAGCTCTGGGCAACCTGGCCTACGTCCTCTTCACCTCGGGCTCCACCGGCGCGCCCAAGGGGGTCATGGTCGAGCACGGCTCGCTCAGCCGTTTCGTCACCACCTGCCTGGACCTCTACGGCTTCGCCCCGGGGGATCGGGTGCTGCAGTTCGCGCCGCTCGCCTTCGACATCAGCGTGGAGGAGATCTTCACCTGCCTGACCGCGGGCGCGACCCTGGTGCTGCGGGACGACGACATGATCGCGTCGCCCTCCCGCTTCCTCGCCCGCTGCCGGGAGCTGGGCATCACGGTGCTCGACCTGCCCACGGCCTACGGCCACGAGCTGGCCCCGGCCCTCGCCGCCGGAGTGCCCCTGCCGCCCGCGCTGCGGCTGCTCATCGTCGCCGGCGAGAAGGCGCTGCCCGGCCCGATGGGCGACTGGCTCGCGGCCGGGGGGGACCGCCTGACCGTGCTGGACACCTACGGTCCCACCGAGACGACGGTGATCGCGAGCGCCTGCGAGCTGCGCGACCCCGCCGAGCTGACCATCGGCCGGCCGATCCGCGGGGTGCAGGTCCGCATCCTCGACGGCGGCATGCGGCCGGTGCCTCCCGGCGTGCCCGGCGAGATCTACCTGGGAGGCGCCGGAGTGGCGCGGGGCTACCTGAACCGTCCGGACCTGACCGCCGAGCGCTTCGTGCCCGCGCCGGGTGGAGAGCGCCTGTATCGCACCGGCGACCTGGCGCGCTGGCTCCCGGACGGCCGTCTCGACTTCGCCGGCCGGGTGGACGATCAAGTCAAGATCCGCGGCTTCCGCATCGAGCCGGGAGAGATCGCGGCCGTCCTCTCCAGCCACCGGGAAGTCCGGGAGGCGGCGGTGGTGGCGCGCTCCACCCCTTCCGGAGCGCGCCTGGCCGCCTACGTGACGGGAACGGCCGACCTCGCCGGCCTGCGGGCCTGGCTCAAGGACAGGCTTCCCGCCTACATGGTGCCGGCGGACCTCATGCAGCTCGAAGCCCTGCCCTTGACCGCCAGCGGCAAGGTGGACCGCCGCGCCCTCCCCGCGCCCGAGGGTCCCGCCCGGGAGCGCGCCTTCGCGCCGCCCGTCTCGGCCACCGAGGAGCTGCTGGCCGGTCTCTGGAGACAGCTCCTGGGGATCGGAGAGGTGGGCCTCTACGACGACTTCTTCGACCTGGGAGGCCACTCCCTCCTCGCGCCGCAGTTGCTCTCCCGCATCCAGGACACCTTCCAGGTGGACCTGCCCCTGCGCATCCTCTTCGAAGCTCCCACGGTCGCGCAGATGGCCGCGATCCTGGAGGACGCCCTGCTGGCGCAGATCGAGGAGCTGAGCGAAGAGGAGGCGGCGAGCCTGCTGGGAGCGGGGTGAGATAAACGGCTCTCTCGGATCAGCCGAGCTGTGCCGCCGGCCGTGGGAGGGAGGAGTCAGCTTCGGGGTAGGACCAGGGTCACTCCGATCCCGAGCTCCGGAGCCCGGGCCAGGCGCGCATCCGCCGTAACGAGCGAAGCCTCCAGCCGTCTTGCCAGGGCTACGTAGAGCGCGTCCCGCAAGGCCAGGTTGTGCCGCAGGGACCACGAGGCGACGAGGAGAGGCCGTAACGTGTACCGGGTGAAGGGAGCGCGAGCCAGCTCGTGGAGGATCGGCTCCATGAGCCCCTCCTCGAGGCTTCCACCGCGGACGAGCCGGCCGAGCGCCGAGAAGACCTCGGCATCGAAGTGAGCCGGCACCACGACACTGCTGCCTCTCAGCGCGGATTCGGCCCGCCGCCCGGCCGGCGTACGCAGGAGGAGCTCGACGGCTGCCGAAGCGTCAAGGACGACGGAGGGCATCGGTCAGGGCGGCGTCGTCGGCCTCGCGAGAATCGCGAACCGCTTCGGCGGCCGAGGTAGGGAGCGGAACCGGCGTCAATCGGTCCAGGCCGTCGAGCCACTCATCCACGGTCGGCTGGCGGCAGTGCTCCTGCAAAATCTCGAGGGCGTACTGGCGCAGGCTCAGGCCGCGCATGGTGGCTCGCTCGCGCAGGAGGCGGTGGAGCTCGTCGGGCAGATCTCGGATCTGGAGGTGAACGGCCATGGGGAGACTTTACCAACGCGCAGCACTGCATGCAAGTTGCATGAAGGCCGGTTCCGAGCGTCCGGGAGCCCCGTGAAGAATCCTTGCGAGCTGAGTCAGGCGGGCTGAGCGAGCCGATTTGCAGCATCCGCTCGGCTATAGTTGAGCAATCGCTCTCAACGGAGGTCTGCCCATGAGGCGCCGCTCAACGGTCCTGCTCCTGCTCGCCGGATCTCTTCTGGTCTTTTCCCCATCGGGCGGGTCGGAGGAGCCGGAGGATCTCCTCCCCGGCCAGCCCCGGGAGCGCGCGATCGCCGAAGGCGAGACGCATATCTATCTCTTGGATACGACGAGCTCTCCCGGCTCTCCCCTCCTTGTCACGGTCGAGCAGCAGGGCATCGATCTCCTCCTGGATGCCAGGGGGCCGGCGGATCGGGAGGCGCTCAGGGCCGACGCTCCCAACGGGCGCTGGGGGATGGAGATCCTGCTGCTCCCCGCCGGGTCCGCGTTCCGCCTCGAGGTCCGCCCCGGGCCGGGGACGGTGGTCCGCGGGCGCTACAGGATCGAGGTCGAGGCGCTGCCGGCGACCCCCACCCCCGAGAGGGCAGCGGGTCGCTTGGCGGCCCTGGAAGCCCTGAACCGCGCCGGACGGCTGCCGTTCGGAACGTCCGAAGAGGGGAGCCGGGCCCTGGCCGCGTACCGGGAGGTCCTGGCGGCATGGCGGTCCCTGGGCGAGCGCCGCTGGGAGGCCGAGGCCCTGGTCGCCGTCGCCGCGCTGGAGCGGCAGTCCGGCGATCTGCGGGCTTCGACCGAGGACTATCTCCAGGCCCTGGAGCTCTGGCGGAGCTTCCCGGCGCCGCACCGCGAGGCCGCCGTCGCGACCGCTCTCGGACTGGTGCGCCAGCGGTCCGGCGAGAGCGCGGAGGCGCGGCAGGCGCTGGAGCAGGCCCTGGCTCTCTGGCAGAGCCTGGGGGAACGCATCGAGGAGGCCTTGACCCGCAACGCTCTCTGCCTGGGAGAGCAGGCGAGCGGCTCCCCCGCGGCGGCGCTCGCCTGCTTCGAGAAGGTCCTCGCGCTCCACCGGGAGCTGGGCAACCGGAGCGGCGAGGCCGCTGCCCTCAACAATCTCGGCGGCGCCTATGACCTCCTGGGCGAGCCCGATGCGGCGCTGACCCGTTACGAACAGTCCCTGGCCCTGTTCCAGGCGCTCGGCGACCGCGAGAAGGAGGCCGAGACGCTGGCCAACCTCGCGGTCCTCCACCGCACGCTCGGCGAGTGGGAAGAGGCCCTCCGCCTCTACGGCCTGGCGCGGGAGATCCTGGCGACCGCGGCGCGGCGCTCCGGCGAGGCCACGCTGCTCAACAACGTCGGCTTCGCCTATCTCACCCTGGGCGAGCCCGAGCGCGCCCTGACGCTGCTGACCGAGGCCCTCGAGCTGCGCCGCGCGATGGGAGAGCGGCTGAACGAGGTGATCACGCTCAACAACCTCGGCCTCGTCCGGAGGCAGCTCGGCGAGACGGGCAAGGCCCTCGACCACCACCGCCAGGCGCTGGAGCTGGCCGTCGCCCTCAAGGACCCGCGCCAGGAGGCGATGTCCCGGCTGCGCCTCGCGGAAGCCCATCTGGAGCAGGGCAAGGCCGCGGAAACCGCCGAGGCTCTCCGCGAGCTCGACCTCGCGCTCGCCTACTTCCGCGACACCGGCCTGCGCGGGCGCGAGGCCCTGGCTCTCCAGGTGCAGGGGCGCGCGCTCGCCCAGGCCGGACGGCCGCGCGAGGCGCTCCCCAAGCTGCAGGACGTGCTCGCCCGCTGCCGCGCCCTGCGCGACCGCGCCGGTGAGGCCGAGGCACTCCACGCCCTGGCCTCCGTGGAGAGGACCCTGGAGCTGTTCGACGACGCCCGCCGGCACGCCGACGAGGCCGTGGCCCGGATCGAGGAGCTGCGGACCGGCTTCATCAGCCCGGACCTGCGCGCCGCGTTCCTCGCCACCCGGCGCCGCGCCTACGAGCTCGCGATCGACCTGCTCATGGACCGGCATGCCCGCGAGCCGAAGGCCGGCCACGACCGCGAGGCGTTCGCAAAGAGCGAGCAGGCCCGCGCGCGCACGCTTCTCGACGTCCTGCAAGCCCGCGCCGGAGCTCCCGGCGGCGCGCCGGCCGCGCTGCTCGAGCGCCGGCAGTCCCTGCGCCGACGCCTGAGCGCCAAGGCCGCGCAGCAGGCGAGGCAGAGCGGCGGCGCCCGGGCCGAGGCCCTGGAGCGGGAGATGGAGCCGCTGCTCACCGACCTCGACGGCGTCGAGGCCGAGATCCGCCGGCAGGACCCGCGCTACGCCGCCTTCAGCGAGCCGCCTGCGATCACGCTGGCGGAGACCGCGGGGCTGCTCGATCCGGGCACCCTGCTCCTCGAGTACTCGCTGGGCGAGGAGCGCAGCTACCTCTGGGCGGTGGACGCCGGCGGGCTCCGCAGCTACGTGCTCCCTGCCCGGCAGACGATCGAGGACCTGGTGCGCAAGGTCTATGAGGACCTCAGCACGGTCGGCGCCGGTTTCCCGCGCCGCGGCGAGGAGGAAGCCCTCGCCCGCATCCTGCTGGAGCCGGTGTGGAAGGAGACGGCAAGCGTCCGGCACCTCGTCGTGGTCCCGGACGCGGCTCTCCACGTCCTCCCCTGGAGCGCCCTGCAGGTCCCGGCGCTGGGGAAGCCCTGGGATACGCCGGACCGGGAGCCTCTCCTGGAGCGCTGCGAGGTCGTGTACCTCCCGTCGGCCACGACGCTCGCGGTACAGCGCCGGCGGCTCGAGCGGCGGCCGCCGGCTCCGAAATGGGCGGCGGTGCTCGCCGATCCGGTGTTCGCGCCCGGCGATCCGCGCCTCGGCCGCCCGGCCGGGAGCCCGACGGTCCAGGCGGACGCCCTGCTGCCGCGCTTCGAGCGCCTCCCCGCTTCGCGGCGCGAAGCCGAGGAGATCGCGAGCCTGGATCCCGCCGGCCGGGTGAGGACCTTGCTCGACCTGTCCGCGAGCCGGGAGACCGTGCTCTCCGGCGAGCTGCGCGCCTACCGCTTCCTCCATTTCGCCACGCACGGGGTGGCCGACACCCGCAGCCCGGAGCTCTCCGGCCTGGTGCTCTCGCTCGTCGACGCGGCCGGGCGGCCGCGGGAGGGGTTCCTCGGACTGGCCGACATCTACGACCTGGACCTGTCCGCCGACCTGGTGGTGCTGTCCGGCTGCCGCACCGGGATCGGGAGAGAGGTCCGCGGCGAGGGGCTCATGGGGCTCACGCGCGGCTTCCTCTACGCCGGCGTGCCGCGAGTGGTGGGGAGCCTGTGGCCGGTCCAGGACCGTACGACGGCGAAGCTGATGTCCCATTTCTACAAGGCGATGTGGCAGGAAGGCCTCAGCCCCGCGGCGGCCCTGCGCAAGGCGCAGCGCTCGATCCGCGAAGAGCAGCGCTACCGCGCTCCCTACTCCTGGGCCGGCTTCGTCCTCCAGGGCGACTGGCGGGGTGAGATAACTGAACGTGTCACGACAGTCGAGAAGTAGAAAGGAGAGCGCGATGACCTACGACGATTTCAAGAACAAGGACTGGAAGGTGAACTCGTGTGATTCCGGCCTGACCCTCGGTACCACCGATACCCTCAAGTTCGAGGGGACCGGATTGGCCGGCTCGGGGAGCAAGGTGACAAGGACGGTCGGCACGATCGTGAAGGACTGGGGGCTGAACTGCACGTTCGCCTCCCCGGACACGGTCCAGGGGACCCACAGGGCCTCGGGGAACGACTTCACCGTGACGCTGAGCAGCCGTCAGCTCAGCGGCACCGTGATCAAACCTCCTGGTCTGCTGAGGAGCGGCGGGGGAGATCCCGACGTCGGCGGCAACTGGCAAGCCCAGGAGGGCGGCTGAGCCGCCTGACGATGGGGCAAGGCACCCCGCGGTATGATGGTGCTCCTCCTCGGAAGACGTCCGGCGCGGCCGGTCTGGCAGGTCCGCCCGGTCCGAGGCGCAGCGAGCGCCATGAGCATCCATGCGGCACCCACGCCGGGCGAGGACGAAGCGCAGGCCGCAACCGGCCTCGTCCGGCGGATCGCGTCCGGCGATGCCGCCGCCGAGGGGGAGCTCTTCGCGCGCTACAGCCGCGGCCTCCTCTACCTGCTGCGGCGCCTGGCGCCGGAGATGGCCGAGGACCTGCACCAGGAGACGTTCCGCATCGTGCTGGAGCGGCTGCGTCGCCGGGAGCTGGACGAGCCGGAGGGGCTCGCGGGCTTCCTCCGCGGCACCGCGCGCAACCTGGTCATCGCCGAGCGGCGCAAGGCCGCCCGCCGGCGCACCGAAGCGGACGACGAGGAGCTGGCGCAGGCCGTCCACCCCGCGCCGGGCCAGCTCTCCGCCGTCCTGCTCGACGAGGAGGCCGAGACCGTGCGGCAACTGATCCGCGAGCTCCCGACCGAGCGCGACCGCCAGCTCCTCCTGCGTTTCTACGTCACCGAGGAGGACAAGGAGAGCCTCTGCGCCGATCTCGGCCTCGACAGCCTCCATTTCAACCGCGTGCTCTTCCGCGCCCGGCAACGTTTCAAGGAGCTGCTCCTGGAGCGCAGAAAAAAACGGTAGATCGCCATGAACCACACCGAGACCGAAGAGCGGCAGATCGCCGAGCTGTACCTGATGGGGAAGCTCCCTGCCGAGGAGGCGGCGGGCTTCGAGGAGCACTATCTCCATTGCCAGGAGTGCCTGGACCGGCTGGAGCTCGCCGAGTCCATGGAGCGGGGCTTCAAGCGCGCGGCGGGCCAGGACGCGGCGCGGGTGGCCGCCACCCGCCAGATCGCGGTCCTGGCCTGGTTGTCGCGCCTCGGCCGCTCGCGCCAGTTGGCGGCTCTCGCCATGGCCGTGCTCGTCGTCGCCGTCCTGCCCGGGCTTCTCGGTCTGCGCGAGGTCCGGCAGCGCGAGCGGGAGCTGGCCGCAACCCGCTCGGCGCTGGAGCAGGAG
>JBJMGZ010000568.1:0-3622 GCA_045807605.1 Thermoanaerobaculia bacterium
TGATTCGTGGACCCCAGGCGACCTTCCCGGCCCGGCCAAGCGCCCGGCCAGCAGAACCCGCAAGCTCCCGGCAAGCGTCCGGGGCACCCGGGGATTGCGGCGCCCGTCCCGGTCCCGGGCCAGGTGCGCAAGGGACCGGCCGTCGGCGAGCTCCTCGATCATCTGCAGCGCGACGTCCGCCAGCTCCAGATCGACTTCGAGCGCTTCTTCAACGGCGGCCTGCCCCTCCCCCCCGAGGAGCTGCGCAACCGCATCCAGGCCCAGCTCCGCAACCTGCGCAACACCAACATCACCGCCGCCGTGGACAACTTCCGCCTCAACGACCTGGAAGCGCGGTACAACAGCTACAACGAGATGTACAACCGCCGCCTGCGCGACGTGGAGGAGGGCCGCGGCCCGCACCGCGTCGTCGCCGTCGTCGAGAGGCCGCGCTTCGATCCGCGCGGCGGCATCGTGTTCGGGCCCGAGATCGACTCCGCGGCGGCCGAAGCCCTCTATCATGGGCTCGTCTCCGGACCGGGGGACGGACCCAAGTTCGACCTGGACAGCTTCCAGACCTACCTGCGCCGCCAGACCGAGGCGATCCGACAGAAGACCGGCTGCGGCGAGGTGCAGTTCCGCGTGGCGGAAGAGGATGGCAAGCTGAAGCTCAAGGCAAGACCTGTCCCGTCCCGCTGAGCGGGCGTGCAAGACTCAGAAGGAGATCATGGTGCGTAGACGGATTCAGTCCCCTGCCGGCCTCACGATCGCCGCGGTCCTGTTGGCTGCCATTGCGATCGCGGCCTTCGCCGCGGTGCCGCCGAACCTGTCCAAGGCGATCGAGGCGCAGCGCCGCCTGGTCGTCGAGAGGCCGCAGGACGCCGCGGTGTACAACGACCTCGGCAGCCTGCTCCTGCTCGCCGAGCGCGCCGACGAGGCCGAGACCGCGTACCGCAAGGCCATCGAGCTCGATCCGGACAAGGTCTCGGCGCTGTTCAACCTCGCGCAGCTCCAGCAGCAGCGGGGCGAGAAGCGCGAGGCCCTGCGCCTCTACGACCGCGTCGTGGAGATCCAGCCCAACCATGCCTGGGCGCACTACCAGATCGGCACGCTCTACGAAGGTTGGAACCAGGACTCCAGGGCGGTCGAGCACTACGCCCGCGCCTTCGCCCTCGATCCCCAGCTCGCCTTCAAGGAGGTCAACCCGCACATCGTCGAGAACGGTCTCGTGACCGAGGCGATGCTGCGCGCCTATGAGGAGTCGCCAGGTCCGCCGCAGGCGCCCAGGTACTTCGAGGAGCGCGACCGGATCGTGAACCTGCTCGTGCCGCTGCCGCAGACCGAGGCACAGCAGGAGAAGCAGGCCACCACGGAGCGCGCCGAGGGGCGCACCGAGGGGAACGCCGCCCGCCCGGGCCAGACCCGGCCGGGCGCGCAGAAGGAAGGCCAGAACGTGCTCCGCGAAGGGGACCTGAGCAACCGCTCCACGGGCCAGGCCGTGCCGCAGGGCCGCGGCGGCCGCACCCCCACGCGCCAGCAGCCGACGCAGCGCGGCGGACTGAGGCAGTGGGAGCGCCCCGAGCCGTCGATGCAGGAGGTGCCAGGGGAGATGGTCGAGCCCGGCTCGATGCCGCCGGGCCAGGTCATCACGCCGCCGCCCGGAGGGGTCTACTACCGTCCCGGCGCTCCCAGCTCGGGAAGGCTGAACATCCGGGTCATGCCGGACCGCGACGGGCAGGCGCGGGGGTAGGGGAAGCCGGAAAAGGACCAAAAGGACTCAAAGGACCTAAAGGACAGAAGGCGAAGAAGCCCGTCCTTGGGAGTCTTTCGTCCTTTTCGTCCTTTAGGTCCTTTACGTCCTTTCAAACATTGAACCGGAAGTGAGCCACATCCCCATCCTTCACCTCATACTCCTTCCCTTCCAGCCTCGTCAGGCCGGCCTTGCTGCAGGCGGCCATGGTCTTCAGGCGCACGAGGTCGTCCCAGTGGACGATCTCGGCGCGGATGAAGCCGCGCTCGATGTCGGAGTGGATGGTGCCGGCCGCCTCGCGCGCCTTGGTGCCGCGGCGGATGGTCCAGGCCCGGACCTCGTCCTCGCCCACGGTGAAGAAGGCGATCAGGCCCAGCAGCTCGTAGCTCGCCCGGTTCACGCGGTCGAGGCTGGGCTCCGAGAGGCCCAGGTCGGCCAGGAACTCCTTCTGCTCGTCGGGCGGCAGCGCGCTGATCTCCTGCTCGATGGGCGCGCTCACCACGACGGCGGAGACGGCGGGCCGTAGCGTCACGCCGAGCTCGGCCACGCCCGCTCCCGCCCGCTCCTCGCCCACGTTCACCACGATCAGCATCGGCTTGGCCGACAGGAGCTGGAAGCCGCGCAGCCGCCGCTCGTCGTCGGGATCGAGCGCCACTTCCCGAAGCGGGGTCTCCGCTTCGAGGGCCGGCAGGATCACGTCGCCGAGCAGCGCCTTCTCGCGCTGCTCCTCGGGGTTCAGGCCGCGCTTCGACGCCTTCTCCAGCCGGTCCAGCCGGCGCTCCACGAGGTCGTGGTCGGCCAGGATCAGCTCCAGGTCGAGCATGGCCACGTCGCGGGCGGGATCGAGGCTCCCCTCGGCATGGAGGATCTCGGGATCCTCGAAGCCGCGCACCACGTGCACCAGGGCATCGACCGTCTTGAGCTTGGCGAGGTCCAGGCTCTCGGCGCTCTCCCCCCGTTTCATGCCGGGGATGTCCACGTACTGCACGGTCGCGGGCACGTAGCGCTTGGGATGGAACAGGTCGCGCAGCTGCTCCAGGCGGACGTCGCGCACCGTGGCCGTGCCCATGTTGGTCTGGGCCGAGGCGGTGAACTTGTCCGTGGCCTGGTGCGAGGCCGTCAAGGTGTTGAAGAGCGTGGTCTTGCCCGATTTGGGCAGGCCTAGGATGCCGAGTTGCACAGGGTTCTCCTCCCTACGGACGAGCCCGGGAGGTTAACACAGTAGCAGCACGACGATTGACTTCCCCTTGAGTCGCCTGCTATAAAACCTCGGAACAAATCGTTTCAGAAGTCCCTGCGGAGGTTTTGCCATGCAAAGCAAGCGCTTCGTCGTCGCCTTGTGCGTGCTCCTGCTGCTGGCCGGGTCCGGTATCGCGGCCGCCCAGGAGCAAGGAAGGATCGAAGGGCGGGTCACGCGGGAGGACGGCACCGGCATCACCGGCGTCTCGGTCCGGCTCGACCAGCTCGACCAGGTGGTGCTCACGGATGAGATGGGCAACTTCTTCTTTGCCCATGTGCCGCCCGGCAGCTACACCCTGACCTACAGCCTGCTCGACTACACCGATACCCAGGAAGGGGTGGAGGTGGCCGCGGGGCAGACCGCGGCCGTCGACCGGGCGCTCGACTGGGACGTGAGCTTCGCCGAGACGATCACGGTGACCTCGGTGTCGCGGCGCGAGGAGCGGATCACCGAGGCGCCGGCGGCGGTGACGGTGATCAGCGAGCGCGAGATCGAGCAGGAGGCGAGCACCGGCCAGGTGCCGAAGCTCCTCGAGTTCACTCCCGGCGTGGACTTCGCGCAGAGCGGCCTCTATGACATCAACTTCAACACCCGCGGGTTCAACAGCTCGCTGAACCGCCGCATCCTGACGCTGATCGACGGCCGCGACCCGG
>JBJMGZ010000569.1:0-16528 GCA_045807605.1 Thermoanaerobaculia bacterium
CAGGCTTTATGCCTGTGCCCCTTCGGGGCGTGAAGAAGATCGGTCGAGCCGGTGCCTGCCCGGGCTCTCGCTTGAGCCTAAGCGGCTCCGGCTTCTACACAAGCGGCTCTCGCTTCTGTACAAGCCGCTCTCGCTTGAGCATGAGCGGCTTCCGCTTCAGCACAAGCCGCTGTCGCTTCTCGACAAGCCGCCCCTGCTTCAACGCAAGCAGCTCTGGCTTCTGTAGAAGCGACTGTCGCTTGAGCACAAGCCGCTGTCGCTTCTCGACAAGCAGCTCCCGCTTCAGCGCAAACAGCTCTGGCTTCTGTAGAAGCGGCTGTCGCTTGAGCTTGAGCGGCTCTGGCTTCTGCACGAGCGCTCCCGCTCAAGGCCGGCGAGACGCCGGCGCTCCTGATGGAAAGCACGCCGCTAAACTAAATCCCGGGCAGCCTCTCCAGCGCCTTCCGGACCTCCGCGTTCGCCGGGTCGAGCTCCAGGGACTTGCGGTAGTGCTCGCGGGCCCGGGCCGGGTCCCCCTTCTTCTCGTAGACCATCCCGAGGCGGAAGTGGGCGCCCGCCAGGGGCGGATCGTCCCCCGTGGGCGTGTGGCCGAGGTACTTCGCCAGCGCCTCCTGCGCGCGGTCGAGGCGCTGGCCCGATAGGGCACCGGTGCGGCCGATCTGGTAGAGGATGTCCCAACTGCCGGGATCGACCTGCAGAGCCCCTTCGAACGCGTCGAAGGCTTCCGCCCAGCGAGACTGGGACTGGTAGAGATAGCCGAGCCCCGTGCGCGGCCGGAGGTCCTTGGGCGCCTCGTGGATCGCGGCCTGGTACTCGCGCGCCGCTTGGGCGGGGTCCTTCAGGCGCAGGGCGATGCTGGCGAGCATCATGCGGCCAGCGACGGGATCGAGCTTCCGCATCTCCTCGGCGTGCTGGCGCGCCTGCTCGACGCTCCCGCCGAGGAACTCGGGCGAGTTGAGGTGGAACTGGATCAGGTCCTCCCGGGCGCGGAGGTTCTTCGGATCGAGGCGCACCGCCTTGTCCAGGGCGGCCTTCGCCTCGCGGGCATAGCGGGTCTGTGCCACCGGATTGGCCGACTGGGCCGCGACGCCATAGGCGCGGGCGAGCCAGCGGTGGAGGTCGGAGTTGCCGGGATCGAGCCCGGCGGCCCTCTCCAGCCAGTCGACCGCCTTCTCCGTCTCCTTCTCTTCGAGGAAGATTCGCCCCAGGTAGAACGCGGCCGCCGCGGACTTCGGATGGCTGGCCGCGTAAGGCTCGAAGAAAGCGCGCGCCTCCTCCAGCCGCTGGGTGTCGAACAGCTCGATGCCCGGGGCGAGCTCGGCGGCGGGGTCGGAAGAAGGGGGAGCCTGGAGGAGAAACAGGGCCAGAGCCAGGGCTTTCATGCCCCGATATTCTATCCCCTCGTCAGTCCTCGTTATTCCTCACCTCCGCCCTCCTCCAGGCTCTGGACGATCTGGGTGACCTCGACCTCGGCCTTGCGGATCTTGCCGCGGCAGAGGTCGAGGAGCTGGGCGGCGCGCCGGAGCTCCTCGGCGAGGCGGTCGATGTCGATCTCCTCGCCCTCGATCCGCTCCAGGATCCCCTCCAGCTCTTCCATGGCCTCGCGGAAGCTCAGGACGGGCTGGTCCTCGGTAGTTGCGGCGGCGGGGGGGTTCTCGGAAAACAGGTCGTTCATGGCTCCTCCACTCGGCTCGTGAGGGTCCCTCCGGCCAGTCGGGTGGTGACGAGGTCGCCCGTGGCGACCTGGGACGGGTCCCGAAGCAGAACATCTCCGGGACCGCGGGTGAGGCTGAAGCCGCGCTCCAGCGTGCGCTCGGGGGAGAGCTGGGCGCAGAGCCGTTCCATCCCCTGGACCGTGGCCCGAGTTTCGCGCAGCCGTCCGCGGGCGGAGCCCGCGATGCGCTCGCCGAGGCGGACGCGCTCCCCCGCTCCCCGCTCCACGAGCCGGGGAGCGAGCTCGGCGAGGCGGACGCGCAGCTCGCGCTGCCGCCTCTCCGCCTGGCGCAGGCCGCTCCGGCCCAGCCGGGCGAGGGCGCGGGCGTGTTCGTCGATGCGCTCCCCGGCCGCGGCGAGACGCATGCGGGCCAGGCTCACGCCCCGCTCGGCGCGGCCCAGGGACTCGCGGCCGGCGCGCAGCGGCTCCAGCGCCTCGCGCACGAGCCGGCGGCGCAGCTCGTCGAGGGCGAGCTCGCGGCGGGCCACCAGCTCCACCAAGAGCTCGGCCACCTTGGTCGGGGTCTTGAAGGACGAGTGCGCCACCATGTCCGCGATGGAGCGGTCGATCTCGTGCCCCAGCCCGGTCAGGACCGGGAACGGCGCCATGGCGATCGCTTCCGCAATCGCCCGGCTGTCGAACACCGCGAGGTCGCTGCGCGAGCCGCCGCCGCGGATCAGGACCGCGAGATCGATCGGCAGGCCACGCAGGGAAGACAAGGCCGAGACCACCTCGCGCTCGGCTTCCTTGCCCTGCACCGAGGCGTGCACGAAGATGACCCGGAAGCCGTAGCCGCTCTCCTGCAGGCCGGAGAGGAAGTCATGATAGGCAGCGCTGCCGTACGAGGTGATCAGCGCGATGTCCAGCGGCAGGTCGGCGAGCGGCAGGGCGCGGTTGCGCTCCATCAGGCCGGCCGCGGCGAGAGCGGCCAGAGTCTCGCGCCGGCGCTGCTCGAGGAGGCCCAGGGTGAACGCCGGGTCCACGTCCTTGACGCAGATCTGGATGCGGCCGGCCGGGGCGTAGAAGTCGAGGCTGCCGCGGACGCGCACCTGCATGCCGTCCGCGAGCTGCTGGCCGGAGGCGCCGAGGATGCGGCGGACGCGCAGGAGGTCGCCCTTCCAGATCACCCCTTCGAGCTTGCCCACGATCTCGTCGCGCTCCCCCTTCTCCACCAGCTCGAAGTAGAGGTGGCCGCGCTGGCTGGGGCGGACGCGCTGCGCCTCGCCCACGACCCAGACCGAGGAGAACGCCTCGCCGAGGAAGTCGCGGACCTCTCCGCAGAGCTGGGAGACCGAGTACGTGGGCTCGAACAGGGGGAGGTTCAATGGTAGGACTTGAGCTCCTTGACCGAGCCCAGCGGGATCGACTCCGCCCATTCGACCGCCTTCTTCTCGCCGCCGGTCAGCTTGTGCAGGAAGTCGACGGCCTCGTCGCGCTCCCGGAACAGGCGCCAGATGAAGGTATGGCCGGCGGGAGCGGTGAAGTAGGTGTAGCTCTTGGAGCCCTGGGAGAGGTCGAAGCCGAGGTTCGACTCGCCGTTGACGCCCACGCAGGCCACGGCGATGGCGCGGCAGGCGAGGGTCAGGGCCTTGACGGCGTCCTCGTAGTCCCCCAGCTCCTCGCGCGACAGCGGCGAGTGGTAGAGCGCGATGCGCGAGCCATCCTCCTCGGCGAGGAGGTTGTAGGGGATGTCGTTGCGGTCCATGGCGTCCTTGGTTTCGCTCGTGGTCACGAAGACGTCCTCGGTGCCGGTCACCTTGTAGGTGATGGCGTAGACATCCTTCTCGAGCTGCGAGAACGCTTCGGCGAGGATGCTCTCGTCCTCGACCGTGAAGTAGAACAGGCGGTTCATCATGCGTCGAGCCATGCGGCTGATTCCTCCAGACCGGGTGTCGCTTGTGCGTGGGATCGGGACGGGAGACTCGCCCCGTCGAGGCATTGTAACAAATGCCGACCCGGAAACATTCGCACCCGGAGCGCAGTTTGGCGGGTTGACCGGGGGTGGGAGCCGTGGCAGGATATCTCCCATCGACACGACGCGCGAGGGGACGACGATACATGGACCAGGAACTGATCGCCTATCTGGACAAGCGGTTTGGAGAGGTTGACAAGCGGTTCGGCCAGGTCAACGAGCAGATGGCCGCCTTGGCCGCAGAAGTTCGGGGAAACGGCGTCGAAATTGAGGGTCTACGGGGGCAGATTCAGCAGGTTGCGGAGGGAGTCGCCGGGGGCAACCAGCGTATCGATGCGTTCCAGGCCGATGTCTCCAAACAGTTCGAAGAGGTGCGCGAGATCATCCAGACCTCCCACTCCAATCTTCACCGTCGCGTCAGCTCTCTGGAAGCTTGGCGGGAGAAGGTGGACCCGAGCCCGCCGGTGGTGAGGAAACGCCGGACCTGATCAGCGCCCCTGGCTCGGCGGCCGGGCTTGGCGACCGGGCTTGGCGAAATACTGCCGGCCAGATAGGCGTCGAGCTGGCTCCGCTCCTCGGCGGTGAGGTCGGCGTCCTCCAACAGATAGCTCTCGCCGGCAGGCGGGAGCGGCACCGTGGCCGTCGAAAGCATCTGGTTCAGCCTCTCGCAGTCGAGGTCGGGAGCGAGCAGCACCGGAATCCTGTCGCAGAACCCCACCACCTGGCCCGCGATCCCGCTCTGGATCCTGACCCGCATCTGCTTCGGGAGCTGCTCGGTGGTGATCACGTAGGCGCCGGGCTCGCGGGTCAGCCTCACCCTCCCCTCCAGGGTCGCGGCCTGCGGCGGGACCAGCACGTCGTCCTGGAGCCGGGTGGCGGCCATTCCGGCCACGTCCAGATCGGCCACGAGCCGGCCCTTGCCCAGGAACTCCACCCGCAGCTCGGCCGAGTGGCTGCCTCCCGGCCCCGGCTCCAGGCGCAGGAAGTGGCTGCGCAGCGTCAGGTTGCTCTTCGGCGACGAGAGCTGGATCGTCAACGGACCCTGCTCGATCGGCGCGATGTCCGGGACGATCTCGGGATAGCTGCGATTGAACCGCGCGAACCGGAACTGGCCCGGGATCGCCGCACCGAGAAGAAGGACGGAGAGGACAGCCAAGAGGAGGGGACGGCGCAACAACATCATCTAGGGATAATACCCCCGCGCCGTCCGCACCTTCCCGCCGCGCTTCACCCGCACCTCGACCGGACGGTAGCCGTACTCGTCCGCCGGCCGGTCCGACTCGTAGGCCAGGTAGTAGCGGCTGCGCAGCTCATGCTCGATCTCGCCGTAGACGTCGGCGAGCTCCTCGGCCCGGTCCACGAAGTAGACCTTGCCCCCTGTCGATTCGGACAGGGCCGAGAGCTGACCCCGCACGTCGAAGCCGAGCGCCGGCACGTTCAACCCGATGGCATAGATGGCCACGCCGCTCCTCTGCGCGTACTCCAGGGCGCGCTGCCAGGGCGTGTTGCTCGCCGTGTCCTCGCCGTCCGTGAGCAGGATCAGGGCGCGCTGGCCGCGGTAGCCGCGGAAGTAGTAGAGGGAGGTGATCAGGCCGTCGTAGAGCGCCGTCCTCCCTGCCGCCCGCATCCCTTCCAGCGACTGACTGACCGCCTCGAGATCGTCCGTGGGCGGCATGGCGAGATACGGCCGGGTCGAGAAGCCGACCCCGAACGCGCGGTCCTTGGGCTTCAGCTTGCGCAGGAAGCCGTCGGCCGCGCGCTGGGCCTCCACGAGGGACGAGGCCATCGAGGTCGAGGTGTCGATCACGAAGCCGAGGGTGAGGGGGAGATTCTCCACCAGCTCGAAGCGCGAGACCGCCTGCGGCTTTCCCGACTCCAGGACCTCGAAGTCCCCGGCCGCGAGGCCGCGCACCAGGCCGCCGCCGTCCGTCACCGTCGCGAACAGCTCGACCAGGTTGACGTCCACGTTCTCCAGGTTTTCGGGCGCCCGCAGGAAGCGCACCGCCTCGGTCCGCCGGCCGTCGTCGAGCTGCGCCACGACCGCCAGGTGGACGATCGGATCTTCGGGCACGTCCACGTCCGCCTGCCAGGGCGCGGCGGTGAGCGTCGCCACCGTGTGATCGTTGACCCGCAGCTCGACCAGCTCGACGCGGTTCTCGTCCGGCACGGCCACCTCGGCGCGCACCCGCACCCGGCGGCCGATCTTCTCCCCCTCGGCGGGCTCCGTGATCAGGACGCGGAAGGCGCCGCGGGTCTGGTTGACCATCACCTCGTCCGCGGCCACCAGCTCGCCGGCGGCGTCGTAGCCCTCGGCCTTCACCACCTGCTCGCGCGGGAAGGACGCCAGGCGCAGCTCGGCCGAGTACGGCGGCTTCGTGCGCGAGAGCTGGGGCTCGCCATCCACCAGGAAGACCACCTTCACGATGCGCTCGCCGTTGACCATGGCATCGGCGCGCCAGGTGCCCAGCACCACCTCGTCGACCGGCGGCACCAGGACCAGGCTGTCCTTGCCGGCCAGTCCGAGCGGGATCATCTCGCCGCGGGACGCGGACAGGGTCGAGGCGCGGGCGAGCCGCGCCTCCGGCTTCTCCGGCACCCGGAAGCCGCGCGCCACCCGCGCCTCGGCGCCGCTCACCTCGTCGCGCACCTTCAGGCGCAGCAGGAACGGCTGGTCCGGACGCAGGCGGCGCTCGACCAGCAGGGCGACCGGACCGTCCGCTTCCGGAGGCGGCAGCCGGAAGCGCATCCGGAATTCCTCGAACGACTGCCCCTCGCGCTCGATCGTGCCCTCGACCAGGAGCTTGACCCGGTCCTTGCCGTCCTCCTTGACGGCCGCGGCGCCGCCCACGGCCATCAGGATGCGGGCGACCATGCGCTGCCCCTGCCTGTCGGGGAAGTCGAGGTCGAGGCTCTCCAGGGCGAGCGGCGGCGGCGGCGGCGCGACCCGGGTCGCGGCGGCGGCGCGCGCCCAGGCGGCGAGGTCGTCCGGCCGCATCAGGAACCGCGCCCGGTCCTGCGGCCGGGCCCAGCGGTACGCGGCATAGGGCTGCTCCTGGACCTTGCCGTCCGACCTCCAAAGGATGCCGCCCGCGCTGGCCACGACCTTGCCGCGCAGGCCGTCGATGCCGGTGGCCTCGTCGACCTTGACCGAGTCGGGACAGAAGAACCTGTCGATGCGCTTGCCGCGGATGCCCAGGGTCTCGTACTGGTCGAGCCAGTTCCCCATCTCGGCGGTGTAGAGCGCCCGCTTGGAATCGATCGGCAGCCAGAGCTGGAACGGCTCGTCCGGCGAGGGCTGGTAGAGCACCAGCCGGCGCTGGTTGGGGACGGCGCCGTAGGTCCAGATCTCCAGCGGCTTGAACGCGTTGCCGCAGTCGATCACGAGCTTTTCCGCGGCCGGCCCCTGGAGGAAGAGGAGCTGAGCGCGGGCATCCGACGGCGAGCGCTCCTCGAAGGCGAGACGCCGCCGCAGCTCGATCCCCTCCCGCAGGATCGGATCGGCCAGGAAGCGCTCGATGAAGGCATCGCGTCCGGCCTCGTCGAGCGCGAGCAGCTCCTCCCGCTGCTCCGGGGTGAGCAGCAGGCCGGGACCGTCCTGGAGGAAGGCCCGCTGCGGCTCGGGCCAGAGGATCGGGTCCTCGGCCAGGACCCGATCTGCCGAGATGACGGCGGCGAGGAGGGCCATCCCGGCGATCCCGCAGAGCCCCCGCGGCCTCACTGGTAGTACCCTCGCGACGTCCGCGCCTTGAGCCCGCGCTTCACCTTCACCTCCACCTCCCGGAAGACGCCCGGCTTGCCGCCGGCCTGGTTGGAGTTGTAGGCCACGAGGTACCGGCTGCGCAGCTCGCGCTCGATCTGCGCGTAGATGGCCGGCAGCTCCTCGGCCTTGCCGGTGAAGAAGGCCTTGCCGCCGCTCGTCTCGGACAGCTCGGACAGCTTGTTGCGCAGGCCGCCTCCCAGCGCCGGCAGGTTGAAGCCGATGGCATAGACCGCCACGCCGCTCCTCCGCGCGTACTCCAGCGCATCGTTGTAGGCGATATAGCTCGCGTTGTCGTCGCCGTCCGACAGCAGCACCAGGGCGCGCTGCCCCTTGATGCCGCGGAAGTAGTAGAGGCTGTGCACCAGGGCGTCGTGGAGCGCGGTGTCGCCCACGGCCTGCAGGTCCTCGAACGAGCGCACCACCGCCTCGACGTCGTCGGTGGGCGGCATGTCGAGCCGCGGCCGGGAGGCGAAGCTCACCGCGAAGCTGCGGTCGCGCGGCGTCATCACCCCGCGCAGGAAGGCGGCCGCCGCGTCCTGCGCCTGCACCAGCGACGACCGCATGGAGCCCGAGGTGTCGAGCAGGATGCCGACCGTGAGCGGCAGGTTCTCCACCAGCTCGAACTTCGTGATCTCCTGCTTCCTGCCCGACTCGAACACCTCGAAATCATCCTGCGTCAGCCCGCGGACCAGGTCGCCGTTGCGGTCGGCCACGGCCACGTAGAGCTCGACGAGGTTGACGTCCACCTCCTCGAAGTACTGCGGCGCCCGCACGAAGCGCACCGACTCGGCGCGGCTGCCGTCGTCCAGGGTGGCCGCGACCGTGACATAGGCCACCTCCTCGTTCGGCACCATCACGTCCGCCTGCCAGGGCGACTTGTTGAGGATCGTCGCCACCTGGTCGTTGATCCGGAACTCGACCGATTCGATGCGGCGGCCGTCCGGCACGCTGACCTCGACCTTGACGGGCAGCTTGCCGGGCGCCACCCGCGTCCCCTTGGAGGGCTCGGTGATGAAGACCGCGAGCGCGCCCCGCGGCTGGTTGAGGATCACCTCGTCGGCCACCACCAGCTTGCCCTCGGCGTCGTACCCTTCCGCCCGCACCACCTGCTCGGCGGGGAAGCGGCTCAGGCGCAGCTCGGCCGAGAACGGCGGGTTCGTCTTGATGAGCTGCTGCACGCCGTCGACCAGGAAGACGACCTTCTGGATGCGCTTGCCCGTGACCAGGGCGTCGGCGCGCCAGACCCCGAGCACCACGTCGGCCGGGGGCGGCAGGAGCAGCAGGCTGTCCCGGCCCTGGCCGACCTGCGCGGGCACCAGCGAGCCCACGTTCGCGACGCCGGCCTCCAGGTCGTCGCCCGTGGGGCTGATGGGCACGCGGATGGCGCGCGCCACCCGCGCCTCGCTGCCGCTCCCCTCGTCCTTGATCCGGAGCCGCATCACGAACGACTCCCCGGGCCTGAGCTGCTGCTCGGACACCAGCGACACCGGCACGCCCGGCTCGGGGGCCGGCAGCCGGTAGCGGATGCGGAACTCCTGGAACGGCCGGCCGTCGCTCTCCAGCATGCCGTCCATCGTGAGGACGACCTCGGGCTTCTTGGAGTCCTCGGTCACCTGGGGCTTGAGCCCGCCCGGCGGTACGGCGAGATAGGCGCGCACCGTCATGCGCTGCTTCGCCATGTCGGGGAAGCGGAAGTCGAGGGACGTGACCTCCATCGCCGGCGGCGGCTCGGGCACTTTCGTTTCCGCGGCGGCGCGCGCCCAGGCCGCGAGGTCCTTGGGCGGAGCGAGGAAGGCGCTGGCGTCCCTGGGCTTGATCCAGGAGAGGTTCTTGTTGTCCGTGGCACCGCTCACCCCGCGGATGCCGGTGGCGTCGTCCACCTCCCGCGCCTCCTTACAGTTCTGGAGGTCGATGCGCTCGATGTAGATGCGCCCGCGCAGCTCCTCCCACTGCATCATCCAGTACTCCATGATGTCGGTGTAGAGCGCCTTTTTCGAATCGGTGGGGAGCCAGAGCTTCCAGGGCTCGGACGGCGAGGGCTTGTAGACGACGAGCTTCTTCTCGTTCGGCTTGCCGTCCGTGCCCTTGCCGAAGTGATAGGTCCAGATCTCCAGCGGCTCGAAGACGAAGCCGCAGTCGAGCGTCTTCTTCTCCGCCGGAGCGCCGTTGAGGAAGAGGATCTGCGCCCGCACGTCGAGCGGCGAGGCGTAGCCGGCCAGGCCGAGCCGCTGCCGGCGCTCGATGCCCTCCCGGAGCTCGTTGACCGGCGTGTCGGGGATCGGATCGCGGTCCAGGAACTCCTGGATCCACCGTCCTCGCCCGGCCTCGTCGAGCGCTTGCAGCGCGGCGCGCTGCTCGGGAGCCAGCAGCAGGCCGGGGCCGTCCTGGAAGAAGGCGCGCTGCGGCTCGGGCCACTTCAGCGGATCGTCGGGTTGAGCAGCAGCTCCGGCCAGGACACAAAAGAGGACAGAGAGGGGAAACAAGCGCTTGAAGGGTCTCACGGAGTGCCTCGTTCGCAAAGCCGGTGCCATAGGAGGAGATCAACCTTGGCAGCGGAGGTCCGGACAGACTACTATGGGCGCTGACCTATGGCGAAGCACGTCCGCAACGCACCGATCCGGACCTGGGAGAGCGGCGACGTCGTCCAGGGCTTCGCGCTCCTGACGAAGAAGGAGCAGCGCCAGGACCGCAACGGCAAAAGCTTTCTGGACATGGAGATCGCCGACGCCAGCGGCTCCATCACGGCCAAGGTCTGGTCGGACAGCCCGGCTCTCACCGCCCCGTTCGAGCCCCACCAGTTCGTCGCGTTCCGCGGCTCGGTCAAGAACTACCGCGACCAGCTCCAGCTCAGCATCGACGACTGCCGCGAAGCCACGGACGACGACCGGCGCTTCGGTTTCGACGAGTCGCAGCTCATCCCGTCCACTCGCGAGGACATCGACGATCTCTGGATGCGACTCACCCGGATCTGCGCAGAGACGGTCGAGCGTCCCATCCTGCGCCGGCTCGCGGCCGAGACGCTGGCCCTCCACGGCAAGGCCCTGCGCGAGCACCCCGCGGCCAAGGCCATGCACCACGCCTACCGCGGCGGGCTCCTGGAGCACGTGGTCTCGATGGCGGAGCTGGCCGTCCAGGTCTGCGGGCACTACCGCGACCTGGATCGCGACCTCGTCCTCATCGGAGTGCTGTTCCACGACCTCGGCAAGCTGCACGAGCTCGGGGCCATGCCCGCCAACGACTACACGCTGGTGGGGCGGCTGGTCGGGCACGTGGTCATCGGCCGCGACCTGCTGCGGGAGCGCTGCGCCGCGATCGAGGACTTCCCCGCCGACCTGCAGCTCCTCCTGGAGCACATGGTCCTCTCGCACCAGGGCAAGAAGGAGTTCGCCTCGCCGGTCGAGCCCATGACTCCTGAGGCCGTCGTCCTCCATTTCATCGACGACCTGGACTCCAAGCTCAACCAGCTCCGCGCCTCGCGCGAGGCCAACCCCGGCATCGTCTACCACCGCGGCATGGGCCGCTACGTCTACCTGCCGCCGCTGCCCGAGCCCCCCGAGCCGGAAGAGCCCAACGCGGTCATGGAAGAGTCCACGGTCGTGGAGACCGTCGCCCAGACGGCCCTGTTCTCCGCCGACTGAGGGCTTTCTTCCTACCGGCCCGCCGCCGCACCCGCCTCGAGCTTGCCCTGGAGATACGACGTCGTCGTGGCGATCTCGTCGCGCACGCCGACCCCGACGGTCCAGCTCCCCTTGTCCAGCTTGATCCGCACCTCGTAGACGTAGTCCGGGACCTTGCCCTCCGCAAGATCCTTCTCGGGCACGGTCACCGTCACCACCCGGGTCTCGCGCACCGGGGTCACTTTCTCCGTGCCGCTCGCCACCACGAAGAGGCGCAGGCGCCCCTCCCGCTTCTCGCCCTTTGATTCCAGGTAAAGCTTGCCCAAAGGGATTCTGACGCGCAGCGGCACGACGAAAGATTCCCCGGCGGGAGTCTGCTGGCCGATCTCCAGCGCCGCGCCCAGCGGGTTCTCCTCCGCCCCGAAGACCATGGTGGCGGCCGTGCGCTCGGCGATCGCCTCGCCCAGCGACTTGTCCTGGTACCAGCGGCGGTAGCGCGCCGCCAGGCCCTTGCCCTTCACCTTGACCTCGACCTTGTGCTCCCGGTCGTCGGCAGGACGCTGCGGCCGGTAGCCGATCGAGTAATAGCTCGACAGGTCGGAGGCCATGGACTGCAGGGCCGCGCCCGCCTGCGAGACGTTGAACATGGTGCGTCCGCCGGTCTCCTCGGCCAGGAAGCTCAAGCCGTTCTGACGGTTCTGGATGCGCGCCTCCTGGAGCCGGGTGCCGCGCACCCAGCGCGCTCCCATGGCCTCGATCGGGTAGATCGCCACCCGGTTGCGGCTCGCCTTGGACGTCACCCGGCGGAAGAGCTCCGACGCGTCGTAGGTGCCGGCGTTCATGCCCGAGATCCGGTTCCCGGCCCGGTACCCCGAGTAGGCCTCGGCCCAGATGAACAGGTCCTCCCCCGGGACCGCCGGCAGGCCGTCGCTGACGTAGAGGACCGCCTTGCGGCCGGGCAGCCCGCCCAGCCAGCCGACCACGGTCTCCAGCGCGGAGAGCGAGGCGGCCACATAGGAGGTCTCGACCTCCGCGTACTCCCGGATGCGCGCCTCCGCCGTCGCCCCCCAGCCGCCGATCTGGAGCGCATCCACGATCACCTGCACCTGGTGATCGCGGGAGCTCTCCCGCTTGGCCAGGTTCGACGCGAGCTTGCGGATCACCTCGACCTCGGAGAGCACCTGGCCGATGTCGGTGGTGAACGGCTTGCGCACCTCCAGCGAGCGCCCGAAGCGCACGACCATCACCTGATCGCCCGGGGAAAGAGAGCCGCCGGTCAGAAACGTCTTCAGGCCGTCCAGGATCGCGTTGCGGCTCTCCTGCTCCGTGTTGTAGTCGTCCACGAACACCACCAGGCTCAGGCGCTGGTCGAGCGACCGCGGCTCCTTCGACGGGACCGGGGCAGACCCGGTCTCGGCGTAGAAGTTCGTGACCTCGACCGGCTTGCCGTCCTCGAAGACCTGGAAGTCCTCCCGGCCGAGCCCGGACACCGATTTGCCCTTCCGGTCGGTGACGACCACCTCCAGGTTGACCAGGCTCACCTCGATCTCGTCGGTGAACGTCTCCTCGGCCACCTCCGTCTGCGCCGCGAGCGGCGCGCCGGAGAAGAGAAGGAGAAGCGCGAGGCACGTGCGGGGTCTCAGGAGCGAAAACATGATCCGAGTGTACACCCGCCTCTCTACTCCTCCTTCCGGATCAGCCTCCAGAGCGCCTGCCGGTCGGGCGCCAGCAGCTCGGCGATCCGCGGAAGATCGACGTCGGCGACGATGATCTGGCCGACTTCCTGGTTGACCTCGCGGAAGATGCCGTGGGCCTTCATCTTGTCGGTCTGATAGAGGTTGTCCTGCGTCGGCGTGACGTAATGCACCGAGTCGGCCTTGAAGCGATGCACGAGCCAGAGGTGGATGAGGGTCATCAGGCGCTTCTTGCGCAGCGCTTCCGCGAAGGTGTTCTGGTCGCGCACCGAGAGGATGCTCCTGCCGTGGCGGTCGCGGATCGGGGCGAAGACGACGTTGGCGAGCTTCTCCTCCTTCTCCTCGCCCTGGTCGTAGATGCCGAGCTCGAGCACCTCCGAGCCGGCACGGTGCGGCCGGAGCTGGACGCGCAGCCTGCCCGGAAGCCCGTGGTGCTCGCTCCACATGGCCAGCCACTCTTCGAGGAGCTTCCTCGGCACCTCGGTCTGCACCAGGTGCTGATGCTGGGTCGAGCCCTTGCCCATCGCCTTGGTGGTCGCCGTGCGCCCCGAAGAGGCGAGCAGCGCGGCGTCGCTGCGCGGGCCGCCGACGAGCGTCTGCGGCGTGCGGTAGGGGGACTCGACCATGCGCAGCTTGCGCTGCAGGCGGGCCAGCGCCAGCATGCCGTCCTGCTTCAAGGCGGTGGCGAATTCCTCGGCGGCGAGGCCGTCGATCTGGTGGCCTCCGTACGTGATGAAGTTGAAGACGAAGCCCAGCTTGCCGAGCTCCTCGGGGAAGCGCTTCATCTCCTCGTCGCTCATGCCGGTGGTGTCCCAGTTGAACGAGGGCGAGAGGTTGTACGCGAGCATCTTGTCGGGGAGCTCCGCGTGGATCGCCTCGGCGAACTGCCGCGCCTCGGCCAGGTCGGCGGTCTTGGTCTCCATCCAGAGGATGTCGGCAAACGGCGCCGCCGCGAGCGACTTGGCGATCGCATAAGGGATGCCGCCGCGGATCTGGTAGTACCCCTCGGGCGTCCTGGCCAGCTCGCAGTCCCAGCCGGCATCGATGCCCAGCTCCCGGGCTTTCTCCTGCGCGCTGTGGAGCGAGCCCCGCGCGGCAAAAGACCGCCACTCCCCGGCGCTCATCTCCGCCGGCTCCCCCTCGCTTTCGCGGAACGCGAGAACGCCGGCCACCGCGTCGCCGTAGGTCTTGAGGTCGGCGTCCTCCTGCCAGGCGTCGACGAAGCGCGACTCGATCTTGTCGAACCGGGAATCGATCGGCTCCGTCCCCCCGCGCCAGGCCGCGGCCGCCTCGGCGACCAGGTCCAGGATGCCCCGGCGCTGGAGCCAGTCCTCGGCGGCGTCATACTCGCCGTCGGAGAGGGCATAGAGGAGATGGCCGTTGAGCTCCTTGACTCCCCGCTCGTAGAAGCTCCGCAGGAGCGCCAGGTAGCAAGCCTTGTAGGAGGGGACGTCGAGGTTGGTGGCGCCGAGGAGGAACGGCTGGTCGCGCTCGTCGGCGCGGCTGTCGATCAGGTTGGCCGCCTCGGCGTCGGTGCGGGCGACGAGAATGCCGGGGACCCGCATGATGTCGAGCTGGAAGCGGGCGGTGTTGAGGCGCTTGATCTGCTCGTCCGAGGGCACCAGCACCTTGCCGCCCTGGTGGCCGCACTTCTTGGTGCCCGGGCGCTGGTCTTCGATGTGGTACCCCGGAACGCCGGCCTCGACGAAGCGGCGGATCAGGTTGCGCACGTGGGGGTCGCCGCCGTGACCGGTATCGGCGTCGGCGATGATGAAGGGGCGGAAGTCGTGGGCCGGGGTCGCGGCGCGCTGCGCCTCGCTCATCCGCAGGCGCAGATACTGCTGGTTGCGGTCGGCGGTGAGCAGGGCGCGCACCAGCGTCGCAGCCTCGTCCGGCACCTGGCTCAGCGGGTAGCTCGCGAGATCGGGCCCCGGGTCCTCGGCGGTGGAGCCCTTGGCCGAGGTCGCCCAGCCGCCGAGATAGATCCCCTCGATCCCCATCCGCTTCATGGTCACCGCCTGCCCGGGCGAGTAGGGGCCGAAGGTGGTGATGCTCCTGCGCTCGGCAAAGAGCTCGCGCAGGCGCGCATGAAACGCCGCCGCGGCCTCGCGCGCCACCGTGTAGTCGACGGGGATCGTGCCGCGCTGCTCCGCCACCTGGCGAGCCGCGTAGAGGCGGAGGATCCCGGCAAAGCGCGGACTGTCGAAGTACCGCTGCGTGGCGGCAACTTCACGCTCGAAGGGTGTGCTGGTTTCTACGTCCGATTCAGCGATGGCCATGGCCCCTCCTCTGGATGGGAGTCTAGCGTGTAGACTGCCGGAGGAGGAGGGGGCACGATGGCTTCAGACATCCAGGTGACCGGTCCCGTCCGGGGCCGCCAGGAAGAGATCCTCACCCAGAAGGCGCTCGGGTTCGTCGCGGACCTCCAGCGCCGCTTCGGACCCGCGCGCGAGGGCCTGCTCGACCGCCGCACCCAGCGTCTCGCCGACTTCGCGGGCGGCGCCCGGCCCGAGTTCCTCGACGCCACCCGCGACATCCGCGAGTCCTCCTGGCAGGTCGCGCCGACCGCGCCCGACCTCCTCGACCGCCGGGTGGAGATCACCGGCCCGGTCGAGCGCAAGATGATGATCAACGCGCTCAACTCCGGCGCCAGCGTCTTCATGGCCGACTTCGAGGACTCCCTCTCCCCCACCTGGACCAACGTCCTGGACGGCCAGGTCAACCTGGTCGACGCGGTGCGCCGCGACCTTTCGTTCGCCAGCCCCGAAGGCAAGGAGTACCGTCTCAACGAGAAGACCGCGACCCTCCTCGTCCGGCCGCGCGGCTGGCACCTGGAGGAGCGCCACGTGCTCGTGGACGGCCAGCCCATCTCGGCCAGCCTCTTCGACTTCGGCCTCTACGTCTTCCACAATGCGCAGGAGCTGGTCGCGCGGGGCAGCGGCCCCTACTTCTACCTGCCGAAGCTCGAAAGCCACCTCGAAGCGCAGCTCTGGAACCGCGTCTTCCACGCGGCGCAGGACGCCCTCGGCATCCCCCGCGGCACCATCCGCGCCACGGTGCTCATCGAGACCATCCTGGCCGCCTTCGAGATGGACGAGATCCTCTACGAGCTGCGCGATCATGCGGCGGGCCTGAACGCCGGCCGCTGGGACTACATCTTCAGCATCATCCGCAAGTTCCCCCGCGGGCTGGGCATCCTGCCCGATCGCGGCCAGGTGACCATGACCGTCCCCTTCATGCGCGCCTACACCGGCCTGCTCGTCCAGACCTGCCACCGCCGCGGAGCCCATGCCATCGGCGGCATGGCCGCCTACATCCCGAGCCGCCGGGACGCCGAGGTCAACGAGCGCGCCCTCGCCAAAGTCCGGGAGGACAAGGAGCGGGAAGTCCGCGACGGCTTCGACGGCACCTGGGTGGCCCATCCCGATCTCGTCCCGGTCGCGAAGGAGATCTTCGATCGCCACTTGGGGGACCGCCACCACCAGAAGGAGCGGCTGCGCGAAGAGGTCGACGTCTCGGCCGACGACCTCCTCGACTTCCGGGTCGAGGGCGGCCAGGTCACGGAGGACGGAGTCCGCGCCAACGTCAACATCGCCCTCCAGTACCTGGACGCCTGGCTCCAGGGCACCGGCGCCGCCGCCATCCACAACCTGATGGAAGACGCCGCGACGGCCGAGATCTCTCGGTCGCAGCTCTGGAACCGCGTCTTCGAGGCCGCCCAGGACGCGCTCGGGATTTTCAGGGGGACCATCCGGGCCACAGTCCTGATCGAGACCATCCTGGCGGCGTTCGAGATGGAGGAGATCCTCTACGAGCTGCGCCACCACGCAG